>REEF01000250.1 GCA_007695205.1 Planctomycetaceae bacterium | reverse complement strand
GGAACGCTGCCCGTCTGTTCGCACCGCCCACGTCAACCGAAGGTTTTCGGAGCAGTCCTCTGCCATTAAGCATCTTCCAGGAAAGGCCCGCCCGAAAGGTAACAGAAGGTTCGCACCATGACATTCGACAAATTCTGGAGATACGCAAGTTGGCGCCGACTGCTGTTCCTCGGAGCACTGGCGGCCGGGGCGGGAGGGGGCCCCGCGGTGACGCAAGCAAATCCCCAGCCCGTGGTGATCGTTTCCAACCGTGATGGGAGCGGTGGGTTTTCGGCAGACATTTCCGTGGGCGCGGTGAATGGGGTCGAAGTGATCGGCGATACCCTGCGTTTGTACTACGCTGCGGGCGCGGCGGGGACGGTGTTTATCGAGAGCCAGGATGCCGAGCATTGGACGGACCCCCTACCCATCCAACTGCCCCCGGCGATGCAAGGCAATTCGATCGGCGTCTTCTATCACGATGGCTGGAAGGGCTACGGCCGCATCCGCGGCGTCCCGGGAATGAGCGGCATGCAGCTTTTCACGTCGCCAGACGGCATCCGCTTTCAGCACGTCGGTTGGGCATTCGACTGGAAAATGGACACCTTCTATTCGATGTTCTGGGACCCCTTCGCCGCGGAGTATCGCGCCTACGGACGGGTGCGGGGCGATCGCGGCCGGGACGAAGGTGGCTGGGGCGACGACCCGCCGACCGGCAGACGCGGCATCTCGATGCATGCGAACCGTACCTGGTCCGAAAACTGGGAGCATCCCGGCCAGATCATCGCCGATCCCAAAGATTACTGGGATTACCGGCAAGACATCCGGCCCGAATTCTACGTGCCCAACGTCTTTATCGACGGAGACCGTTATCGCGCCTTCCCGGCGGTCATTTTCAGTGATGCGAACCGAGTGATCACGAACTACCGGCATCGCGGGCCGGACAGCACGCGTCTGACTGGTCCCGTGTATCCCATCGAGCTGGAATCCCGGGATGGTGTCCACTTCACTCTTGTCGATGGCGACGAACCCGCAGTGCCCTTGGAACCGCACCTACGGTTCTCACGTCATGAACCACCCTGGTACGGGGAAGACAACACGGAGCCCACGTGTCCGGATGCTTATGAAGTGGGCCAGCTCTACCCGTTCGGACGCATCATCACGTTCCAGGGCAATCGTTACCTGTTCTACTTCTACCGCGACGACACGCACTACGAAAACCCGGCCCATCAAACGCTGGAACGCTCGATCTACCGGTTGCCCCTGGGCGTGCGGGACTGAAACCCCAAGGGGAACTGATGGCGATTGGAGATGGCGGCGATTTGCGTTTAGTAAATTACATGATTTCGCCAGACCGCGATTGACGCGATCCGTTGCTACCAACTCCACGCCGGGTGCCAGGCTGCACCACTGCCAAGGTCCTGCCTACATCCCTCTAGCACGGGGCTTGTTTCACACCCGTGATGTTGCTACGTTGTGTATGAAGGTGGCAGCGAAAGGCAGCACCGCAACCGATTGGGACCGCTTCAAGGGAACGACCTGAACGGCGGTCGTGGCCGTTTTTTCCGATGGGAGAGGAGAGATTCCAATGATGGGATATGCTGATCACTTAGGCGTGGTGAAGATGGGAGCGGTCGTGGCCTTGTCGGTCTGCGTCCTCGCTTATGCGGCGATTGGGCGGGAAGTGGGTTCTTCCATGATTGACTCCGGGGGCGAGGGGGAATTGGGGGGGCAAGCCGGGGATTGGCCGCAGTTCCGCTACGATGCGGGGCGTACCGCCGCATCACCGCACTCGCTGCCGGACCAGCTCAAGCTGCGTTGGACGCGAGCCCTCCCGGCGCCGCGACCCGCGTACCCCAACGAAATCCGGCTGGCGTTCGACGCCTCTTACGAACCCGTGGTGTTGGGCGACACGATGTTCGTCCCTTCGATGGTGACCGACAGCGTGACAGCGCTGGACACCGGGACTGGCGAGGAACGTTGGTGTTTTTTCGCTGAGGGCCCCGTACGTTTCGCGCCTGTGGCGTGGGAAGACAAGGTCTATTTCGTGTCCGACGATGGTTACCTCTACTGCGTGGACGCCGGTGACGGGTCGTTGCTGTGGCGGTTCCGGGGGCTGCCTGCAGACCGGCAAGACCGTAGGGTCATGGGCGACGGACGGATGGTTTCCCTCTGGCCGGCCCGGGGGGGCCCGGTCTTGTCCGAGGGCGTCATCTATTTCGCCGCCGGGCTCTTCCCGACCGAGGGCGTGTTTGTTCACGCGGTTGACGCTCAATCGGGGAAAGCCGTCTGGTCGAACACCAACAGCGACCTGATCCCGGAAAGCAACTGGGATCATGGTATCGGGTTTGATTCCGGCTTAACGCCTCAAGGCTACCTGGCGATCGTGGGGGACAAACTGGTGGTCCCCAATGGGGCTCAACTGGCCGCGTTCCTGGACCTCGAGACCGGTGAACTCCAACAGTACACGATGGGATGGGGTGGGCGCGTCGCGCATCCCAAGGGAACGTGGTTCGTCGCTGGCATCGGCAATTACCTTGTCCACGGCGGCGACCTCTACGATATCACTCGCCCTTATGAAGAACGCGTGTCCCGTCCCGGTTACGGACGTTGGCTGCATCCCGGCGGCTTGACACGGCTCGATATCGATCCGGCGAATCAAAGGCCACTGTACGATTTCCGCCAGCCGGTGCTTACCCGCGAAGCCATGTACGAGAGTGGCCCGGACGGCATACGGGCGCGCGACCTTACGTCGTTTACGCTTCGCAACCGCAATGAGGTTGAACTTCCGCTGTACCGCCGCGAGGACGTGCATCCGGACACGTTTGTGGCGGAATTCGACCAGCTTTGGGAGTGGTCTTCGCATCCCGGAGGTCGTTTGACCCGCGAACCGGTTGACGCACATTGGGGAAGATGGGACTCGCCATCCCATGACCAAGTTCATCTCAAGGCGGGCAGCCGTCTCTACACGGGCGCTCCCGGTTTTGTCCAAGCGTTGGAGATCGCTGACGATGGCGAACCGGAGGTCGTGTGGCGGGCGGCGGTCGAGGGCGAGCCCCACCGGATGCTGGCTGCCGACGGGAAGCTGTTCGTGGTGACGGACGGGGGGAACATTCACGCGTTTGTCAGCGCCGAGGACATTGAGGAACTCCGTGAGAAGCGCCCGAACCTGGCCGTGGATATTGAGAACCCGCCGTACTTGGCACCCCGGGCTGCCCGGATTCCGGACCGCGATGAGTGGACCGGAAAAGCGGCTGCCATCCTTGCCGCGACCGGTGTACGCGACGGGTACGCGTTGGTGCTGGGGCTCGATGGCGGGCGGCTGGTCGAGGAACTGGTCCGGCAATCCGATTTGCACGTGATCGCGGTGGACGAGGACCCCGATCAGGTTGACTCACTTCGCCAACGGCTCCATGAAGCGGGGGTGTACGGTTCGCGGGCGGCCGTGTTGACGGGCGACCCCGGGGATTACCCGTTTCCTCCGTTTTTGGCCGGCTTGATTGTTTTCGAAGACGCCGGTGTTCTGCGCGAGGATGATCGGGACGCGTGGGCCGGGGCGGTCTTTCATGCGCTGCGGCCGTACGGCGGCGTGGCCTGTGTGCCGGTCCAGTTGGCAGCCCGCGACGATGTTCAGCAGGCGTTCGAGGGCGAGGCGTTTCCCGGCGCGTTTGTCCGCGAGGACGGCGGCTACGTCTTGGTCAGCCGCGAGGGCGCTCTGCCCGGGGCGGCGGATTGGTCGCACGAGCAGGCCAACGCAGCCAGCACCGGAGCCTCGGAAGACCAACGCGTCGGCTCGGACCTCGGCGTGCTGTGGTTTGATGGGAGACACCGGTGGCATAAATTCTGGTTTGATACTGCCGGTGACGCGGCCTACCGGTCGCATGAGACGCATCGTTATCCCGGACACGTTCTGGTCCGTGTGGCCGGAGGCCGCCGCATCCTGCTCGAAGAGGGGCTGCTGCATGCGGCGGACGTGTATACGGGCCGGACGCTGTGGGAAGCCGAAGTACCCGTCGGCGTGAAGCCCCTCGCCCAAGCGCGGGCCCGCGACGCGATCCGCCTGCAGAGACAACGGAGATGGTCGCCGCCTGCCGGCCTTTCGCCGGCGACGGAGATTGTGGCGCTGGAGGATGCGGTTTACGTCAGCGAGGGAACCCGTTGCCTGGTGTTCGACGCCGCCACGGGCGAATACGCCCGACGCATTGATCTGCCCAGCGATCTTCAGCAGCCGTGGGCGAATCTGCGCGTCACCGGGCGTTATCTCGTGGGAACCAGCGGCCAGCATCTGCTCTGTGTGGATCGTCACACCGGCGACGTGCTGTGGGACATGGAAATGGCCCGGCCCGAATTGAGTGTTGCTGTTGGCGGCGGCAAGGTCTTCTGTGCCGAAATGGCCAACCTGCGCCGCGGGGAGGACGAAACCAGCGACGGCAGCACACGAGCGTTGGATCTGGCCACCGGCCAGACCGTATGGGAGCGAGACGGCGGCGCTGCGCTCCGCTACAGCCCGTCGCATGATATTCTGGTCACGCCCGTGGGCTTCTACTGCGCCTCGGATGGAAGCCTCTTGAAACGGCCGGCGGATCCGGAGCAGCGCCGATGGATCGTCGTCGGGCGCGAACGGCCCGATCCCGGGGCACCGGGCTTGATCACCAGCGGAATGCTGATCACCGGTTCCGACCAATCGCTGTTTACCTACGAGTTGCCCTCGGGCAAGCCGCTCGCCGAGGAACCATTGCAATGGGTGCGCCGCGGATGCACGGACACGCGGGCGAGCGAGCGTCTGTTGACGACGCGCTACCGCAGCAATTCGGCTTGGATCGACCTCGCCACTGGCCAGATCACGCCGTTCTTGGCGGTGCGGCCGGGTTGCACGCTGCACAACAACCTGTTTCCCGCCAATGGTGTTCTCAGCATGCCCAACTTAACCGGCGGCTGTACCTGCAATTTCCTTCCCGTTTCGGTGGGGCTCGTGCCCGTGCCGGAGATCATGCTCCGGCGAACCGGCATGGAGTGAACACGACCAGCGACGTTTCAGTTTCCGGGCCGGGGGATGCCCAGTTCTTCCGGCGACATCTCCGCGAGGCCGATGTCGTGTAGAATCCAAGCGTCGGTCTTGACGGTTTCCCAGACGCGGCGCCGCGCTTCCTGGCCATAGTACGGCGTGACGACGGCGCCCTGCCGCCGCGCGTAATCGCGCAAGGCTTCCGACCCGGCGATGGTCTCTTGCCAGACCCGCTGCATGGTGTCGATCACCTGGTCGGGCACCTCGCTGTGCGTCCACATCCCGAAGTAATCGGTCATGATGTGCACATCGGGCAACCAGTCGGTTACCGGCGGAACCTGGCCGTAACCTTCGATTTCGAGCGGTTCGCCGGAAAAAGCCGCCAGGGGGCGCAGCCGACCCCGGCGGATCAGTTCGGCCTGCTCCGAGGCCAACTGGGCCGTCACGTCGCTCTCGCCAGACAGGACCGAAGCCACCGCGGGCTGCCCGCCGTCGTATCCGGCGTGTTGGTACTTTGCGCCGGTCGCCCGGCAGATCAGCTCGATGACCTTTTGGCCCGTCGACCCGGTGCCCGAGGTGGCCACGCGCAACTCGCCCGGCCGCGCCCGGAGATCGGCCAGAAACCCGTCAAAGTCGCCGTACTCCGAATCGGCGCGAACGCTGATGACGGGAGTGTTCACCACCGCCAAAAACAGATGCCAATCGTCCAGACTCGTTTCGAGCAGGCCCAGCACCGGGTAAACGCCCAGCGCGGCGGCAGAACCCGAGGTCCACGTGGATCCGTCGGGTTCCGCTTGCAGCGCTTCGGCCGTGCCCACGGAACCCGTACGGCCGGGCGTATTGACCACCACGACGGTGCATTGCAGCGCCTTTTCGATCTCCCCGGCGACCAGCCGGATCACCTGATCGGTGGACCCCCCCTGAGCCCACGGCACAATGATGGTGATCGGCCGCTCTGGAACCCACGAACAGCCGGAGGGTTCCCGGGCGGAAGCTCCCCACACAAGCGAGGAAGCCAAACATAAGACAAGTCCGGATAGTAAGGTGCGCATGAAGTCGAATCTCCCTTCAGGGTGAACAATTAGTCCCAACCGGCCCGGTATTCGCGCCGCAATAGCGAGTTGGCTTCGGGCACATTGGTGACGCGCAGGTTGTTTTAGCCGATGTCCGTGACCCGTGTCAAACGCTCAGACAGGCTCGAACGGCTCGACGCGTAGAGAAGAGGGCCGCTGAGATGCCGATCAACGACGAAAATGGCGAAATCCTTCAGGTCAGTCTGTACTGGGAACGCCGCCGCCGGATGCGGTTTTTCGAACAGTCCCGAGAATGGTCCATCTGACTGGAACTTCCCGGACCGCTGCGCTTCTATCTGCAGGCGGGAGAGGCCATGCTCGGTCGACTGGCCCATCGCCCCCCCCTTCCCGGTGCGGACGAGTGCGGAACCGCTGATCGACGCGGATGATCGCAGATGGGCGATTCGGGACAGTCGCGTCGGTTGTGGAGCCACGGATTGAACACGGATCGAACACGGATCGGCATCATTCATCTGTGGGCGGGACATTTGCGGAGCGTAGCGCCGCGTAACGCGAAACGCCAACGTTGACTTGCAACCCCCTACGCCCCAGTCTAAAATGCTGGAACGCTGCCCGTCTGTTCGCACCGCCCACGTCAACCGAAGGTTTTCGGAGCAGGCGACGGCCGGATTCTTGATTCTGAGAAACAGCCGTTCGGCACGAGCCTACCCCGCGAACGAAAAACTGGCCGTGGTCGGGGTCAGAGGGATGGGGGCCGTGAATCTAAGTCTGATCGCCGGGGAAAATGTCCAAATTCAACCGGGTCTGCGGGTGCAGACGGCTTCCCAGCCTGAGCGTACGGGCGAGCATACGACTGGGCGTTAAACGATGGGGAACGCGGAGATTTCCGTATGGACGACCACTTGAAGGTTTTTTCGCGTTGGCCGGATCTGGGCGGGGTGCTCACCATCGTCAATGGCCTGTTGTGGATTGCGTTGATAGCGGGACGAGGAGGAAAGCCTGATGAGGCGATTTCCGCCGAAATGTACATAACGCTCGTGATCGTCCTGGGGTTGCCGATCTTTTTGCCCCTTTCCTTCTTCGTACCGCTCGGCTTTTCGGAGGAAGGAGTTTTCCTGATGGCCTTCTTGATTGGGCTGAACGCGTTTGCCTGGGGATACGGTTTGGCGTGGTTCTGGAGCAGTTTGTCGTGGATCTGGAGGAATCTGTTATCGCCGATCCGCAAATCCAGGGGTGGCCCCGGTGTCGCGACCGTGCTCTACTATCCTCTCCTGATTATCGGCCTGGCTTCCGCGGTCCTGCTGTGGATGTACGCGCTGACCTGGTAAGCACCCGGCCAGGAGTTCTTTGAGGGCAATCAAAGGGGGCAGGCCTCTTTGATTTGTTCTTCGGGCACAGGTCGGACTCTCTGACGGCCACGAGGGCGCATGGTTGATTCCAAACCGAGTCGTCGGACGATTGATTCCCACCCATCCCTCGTCCCCGAATGGTCGGCCACGCTGAACACATTGCCGGACAGCGACCAACTCAGCGTCGGTGAGCGGTGCATTGACGCCATCCACCCAGTTCGGCAAGCGCGGTATGGGCCATGGTGAAAGCAGCTTCGGCTCGGGTTTCCTTGTCGTTGTAGATGCCCGTGACGATCCACGAAGTGTCTTTGCTGGCAGTCGGCGCGACGAATCTTCATGTAAAAATTTTTTTGAGAATTTTGTCGAGAAGTCTATTGACCACTTTTCTTATCGATAGTAAAGTATCGATAGTTTGATACCGATACAGATTTACTGATTGAATCTGACTCGGTTTGATGTGAGTGGATCCTAGGAAGTCTGGACATGAACGGAGATTTGACAATGCTTGTGCAACACGCCCAGTTTCACAGCCCCACGGTAGTCCCCGCAGCAATCCGGCCACAGATCATCCGGTCGACGGACGATCTGGATGACCTGATCGAACGGACCAGTTTTGCTCAAAAAGAGTATGCTGATTTTTCGCAAGAGCAGGTCGACAAGATCTTCCGCTCGGTGGCAATGGCAGCCAATGCGGCCCGTCTATCCTTAGCCAAACAGGCGGTAGCTGAGACCGGGATGGGCGTGGTCGAGGACAAGGTGATCAAGAACCACTTTGCGGCCGAGTTCATCTACAACCGATTCAAGCACACCAAAACGTGTGGGGTGATCGAATGGGACGAAGTCTTCGGGATCCGCAAGATCGCCGAACCGTTGGGCATCCTGGCGGGGATCATTCCCACAACCAATCCGACATCGACCACGATCTTCAAAGGGTTGTTGGCTTTGAAGACTCGCAACGCCATTGTTTTCTCGCCGCACCCTCGGGCGAAAGCCTGCACAGTGGAAGCGGCTAGGATTTTGATGCGAGCCGCTTGGGAAGCCGGGGCGCCGGACGGGATCATCGGCTGGATCGACGAACCGACGGTGGCATTGAGTCGACACTTGATGACGCATCCCGACATCGACATGACGTTGGCGACGGGAGGCCCTGGAATGGTCCTGGCCGCGTATTCTTCGGGCAAGCCGGCGATCGGCGTCGGAGCTGGAAATACGCCGGCCATTATCGACGAGACCAGCGACGTTCGCGTGGCGGTCAATTCGATCCTGCTGAGCAAAACGTTTGACCACGGCATGATCTGCGCGTCCGAGCAGTCGGTGGTTGTCGTGGACGAGGTCTACGAGGCGGTTCGCAGCGAATTCGTCGGCCGCGGCGCTCATCTGTGCAGTCTGGAGCAGGCAGCGATGCTGCGCGAGACCATGTTTGGCAGCGGCAAGCTGAACGCGGCCATCGTCGGGCGACCGGCTTCTCAGATCGCTGAGTTGGCGGGGTTCACGGTGTCGGAAAACACCAAGGTGCTGGTCATCGAAATCGACGAGATCGGTCCAGGGGAACCGCTGAGCTGCGAAAAACTCTCGCCGGTCCTCTCGATGTATCGAGCGACTGACTTTACGGCCGCGATGAACAAAGCTCAGAAGCTGCTGGGATATGGTGGGATGGGACACACCGCCGTGCTGTACACCGACCCGACGAATCGACAACGGATCGAGCGTTTCAGCGAGTACGTCTCGACGGCCCGCGTGTTGATCAACCAGCCCTCCAGCCAGGGAGCCATCGGCGACATCTACAATTTCCGTCTGGAGCCATCGTTGACGCTGGGTTGCGGCTCGTGGGGCGGCAACAGTGTCAGTGAAAACGTGGGTGTCAAGCATCTGTTGAACATCAAGACGGTTTCGGAGCGGCGGGAGAATATGCTGTGGTTTCGCATTCCTCCGAAGGTCTATTTCAAGAAGGGGTGCCTTCCCACGGCGTTGGCCGAACTGGAAGGCTGCAAACGGGCCTTTGTGGTAACCGACGCGCCGCTGTTCGCACTGGGGATCACGCAGCGAGTCACCGATGCGTTGAATGAACTGGACATCGACAGCGAAGTGTTCTTTGACGTCCAACCCGATCCCGACATCCAAACGGTCCAGCGCGGTGTGACACGGATGCAGTCGTTCCAGCCGGATGTGATCGTGGCCGTCGGCGGCGGCAGCCCGATGGATGCGGCCAAGATCATGTGGCTGCTGTACGAACACCCGGACGTCGAGTTCGAAGATTTGGCACTTCGGTTCATGGACATTCGCAAGCGAGTCTTCTCGTTTCCGAAGCTGGGCGACAAAGCGAAATTCGTCGCCATTCCCACGACGTCGGGCACCGGCAGCGAAGTCACTCCCTTTGCCGTGGTGACCGATCAACGCACGGGTCGAAAGTATCCGATTGCAGATTACGAACTGACGCCGAACATGGCGATCGTCGATCCGGATCTGGCGATGGCGATGCCCAAGGCGCTGACCGCGCATGGAGGCATCGACGCCCTGGTCCACGCTCTGGAAGCACTGGCTTCGGTACTGGCGACCGATTTCACCAATGCCCTGGCGTTGGAATCTTCGCGAATTTTGATCAAGTACTTGCCGGCGGCTTACGAGCGGGGTCGCGAGGGGCCACGTGAGCGAGAAAAAGTCCATAATGCGGCGACCATGGCCGGAATGGCGTTCGCCAACGCCTTCCTGGGCCTGTGCCACAGCATGGCTCACAAACTGGGGGCGACGTTCCATTTACCCCACGGATTAGCCAATGCTCTGTTAATTTGCGAAGTAATACGGTTTAATGCAACCGATACTCCGCGCAAACAGGCAGCCTTTCCGCAGTACGAGTATCCCCATGCGAAGGCTCGTTATGCTCGATTGGCGCGTCTGTTGGAGTTATCGGGTGATGACGATGACGAGTTGGTCGAGAGCTTGATCGAATCGCTGGAAACACTCAAGAAACAACTGAACATCCCCGGCAGCATCCAGGCCGCCGGTGTGCCGGAAGACGAATTCCTGGCCAAGTTGGACGAAGTGAGTGAAGAAGCGTTTGACGATCAGTGCACGGGTGCGAATCCGCGATATCCGTTGATGAGCGAGATTCGACAGTTGCTGCTCAATGCCTACTACGGATCGACGGGTGCCTTGCCCATCGAAATGGCTGTGTGCAAGGCGGTGGTCTGATCCGCAGGAACGAAGGGTCTTCGGACCTGGCTACTAACCAAGGGAGGTCATGCCCGAGAGATGATTGCCAAAAGGACAAACGATTGGACGCCCCGCGATTTCGGAGGCTTGAGCATGTGCGACGACACTGGTAAATCCTACCCGCTACCGAGCGTACGGCGGATGCCGATGTATTTGCAATACCTGAAACAGGTTCGCGAACGGGGACGCTGCTGTGTTTCCTGTACGCATATCGCGGAACATCTGCATCTGAACAGCATCCAGGTCCGCAAGGACCTGGCAATGACCGGAATCGTCGGGCGTCCAAAGACCGGCTACGAAGTCGAGCCTCTGATCGAGGCGGTCGAGGAGTTCCTGGGTTGGAACAACACGCATGACGCTTTCCTGGTCGGTGTCGGCAGCCTGGGGCGTGCGTTGTTGGGCTACGAGGGCTTCCATGAATACGGACTGGAGATCATCGCCGGTTTTGAAAAGGCGGTCGATAAGATCGGTCAAACGATTCATGGCAAGGAGATCCTCGATATCGAAACGCTCCCCGGCTTAGCCCGGCGGATGCACGTTCAGATCGGAATCCTGACGGTACCAGCCCAAGCGGCCCAGGAAGTCACCGATTTGATGGTCGGAGCGGGCATTCGTGCCATTTGGAACTACACGCCCGTTCAACTGGATGTTCCTCCCGCAGTGGTCGTGGAGGATGTGAGGATGGCGGCCAGCTTTGCCGTGCTCTCGCTGCGACTGACCGAACTGGTCAAGTGCGAGAAGTCGCCGGTCGGCCCCTCTGTTGATTGACGTGCTCGCGAACAGCGGCACGTGAGTTCGTTGAAAAAAGCCACGTTTGCGTTGCGCTCCCGGTGCGCGCTGACGTTGCCCAGATACCATTGTTTTATCCATCAGAAAGGAGAGTTAGGAGTATCGCCATGGAAAACGATTCTCTGCCCGTCGTTCTTTCGCCCGAAACACAACGCTACAGCAAGGTCTGCGAGATCCTACAGCGGAATAACAATGATCGATCTCGACTGATTCCGATTCTGCAGCAGGTGCAGGAGGAATACCACTACCTGCCAGAGGAGGTCTTGACCTTCATTGCCACGCCCTTGCGATTGCGGCCTGCTGAGGTGTACGGAGTCGCCACGTTCTACTCGCATTTCGCGCTGCAACCGAAGGGCAAGTACACCTTTCGGCTGTGTGACGGAACGGCCTGTCACGTGCGGCGTTCGACCGCCATCCTGGATGCGCTTTACAAGCATCTGGAGTTGAGTGAAGCCAAATCGACCACGGACGACATGCTGTTCACGGTCGAAACCGTGTCCTGCCTGGGGGCCTGCGGTTTGGCCCCGGTGATGCTGGTCAACGAAAAGGTGTACGGGCAAGTGACCCCTGAAAAAGCGGTCGAGATCGTCAACACCATCATGGCGGAGGAGAAAGCAGCATGAAACGTGCGCAAAACGACATGACGTTGTCTCTTGTCAACCTGCAAAGCATGGCGGATTCCTACGCGGAAGATCTGCAGCGGGTCACGCGTCGCGTGATCGTATGTGCTGGAACCGGATGCGTGGCAAACGGATCCCTCGAAGTCCATGACGGGCTGGCGCAGCGGATTGCCGAGGCAGGTCTGCCGGTGGTCACGCAATTGGAATCCGAATTGTCCGGATCGCATGATTGGAACCATGTCTCGCAGAGTGGTTGTCAGGGGTTCTGTCAGATGGGTCCGCTGGTGGCGATCGAACCGGACGGCATTCTGTACACCTGCGTGCATTTGGGCGATGTGCAGGACATTGTCGAACAGACTTTGCAGCACGGCCAACTGGTCGAACGCCTGTTGTATCGCGACCCCGCGTCGCAGCGTGTCTGTCGAGGACAGGCCGACATTCCTTTCTACGCTCAGCAGCAACGTCGCGTCTTGAAGCAATGCGGGCGAGTCGATCCGGGGGATCTGCGTGAGTACGTGCACGGCGGCGGGTACCAGGGGGCGCAGCGCGCCTATCAGCAAATGACGCCCGAAGAAGTCTGCGCGGAAGTGGCTCGTTCGGGCTTGCGAGGTCGCGGGGGTGGCGGCTTTCCCACCGGACGCAAATGGCAGCTCACCTTGGCCCAGCCCGGTCCGAAAAAGTTCGTCATCTGCAACGCGGATGAAGGCGATCCTGGTGCGTTTATGGATCGCAGTGTGATGGAAGGCGACCCGCACAGTGTGATCGAAGGCATGATGATTGCGGCTCGAGCCATCGGTGCCGACGAGGGCTATTTCTATGTCCGCATGGAATACCCGCTGGCCGTGCGGCGAATCCGCCAAGCGGTCGCGGATGCCGAGCGGATCGGCCTGCTGGGCGACAACTTGTTTGGCACCGGCCGACGGCTTCGCTTGCACGTGATGGAGGGAGCCGGCGCGTTCGTGTGCGGCGAAGAAACCGCGTTGATCGCCTCGATCGAAGGCAAACGTGGCATGCCCCGTCCCAAGCCGCCGTTTCCGGCAGAACAGGGGTTGTGGAACAAGCCCACCGTGATCAACAACGTGGAAACGCTGGCTTCGGTCCCCATGATCCTCAAGGAATCGCCCGAACGCTACGGGGATGTGGGAACCTCCGATTCGTCAGGGACCAAGACGTTCGCCCTGACCGGTCATGTTGCCAACACCGGTCTGATCGAGGTCCCGTTCGGAACCACCCTGCGCACGATCGTTTATGAAATCGGCGGCGGAGTGATCGACGACGACGGCAAGCTGGATCCGGCCGGCTTCAAGGCGGTGCAAATCGGCGGTCCATCCGGTGGTTGCCTGACACCGGATCACCTGGATCTTCCGCTCGATTTCGATTCGCTGCAGTCGGAAGGGGCCATGGTTGGCTCCGGCGGCCTGGTGGTGATGAACCAGCGCACCTGCATGGTCCAGATGGCTCGGTTCTTCATGCAGTTCACTCAAAACGAGTCGTGTGGCAAGTGCGTGCTGTGCCGCGAGGGCACCAAGCAGATGCTGGCCATGCTGGATGACATCATCGAAGGCAACGCCACGCCGCGGACACTCGAATTGATGC
Organism: Planctomycetaceae bacterium; assembly: GCA_007695205.1. Classification (GTDB taxonomy): domain Bacteria; phylum Planctomycetota; class Planctomycetia; order Pirellulales; family Pirellulaceae; genus SKKK01. Next base: position 6,383 of record REEF01000250.1, on the reverse strand, counting down.
AAACGGTGGCCAACGCGGTTCGCAAGGGATCGCTCTGCGGTCTGGGCAAGACGGCTCCCAATCCCGTATTGGCCATGATGCGACATTTTCGTGAAGAGATCGAGGCTCATGTGCTGCAGAAACGGTGTCCGTCCGGGCGCTGCCAGGCGTTGGCCGAGCCCGAAATCCTGGCTCACCTGTGCAAAGGGTGTACTTTGTGTATTCGCAAGTGCCCCGTGGACGCGATTGTCGGCGAGCGAAAGAAGCCGCATACGATCGACGTGGAAAAGTGCATCCGTTGTGGTGCTTGTGCCGAGGCCTGCAAATTCAAGGCGGTTGTCGGAATCTGATCCTGTTTGAAATCGCGGCGCAGGCCGCGACTTGATCCCCCCAGCCATGTAGGACCATGTTCATGAAAAACCAATCGATGATAACGATCAACAATCGAGCCGTTCCGATCAACGGCGAACGCAGCCTGTTGGAAGTCGCTCGAAATTCGGGAATCGATATTCCCACGTTCTGCTACCATTCCGATCTGAGCGTCTACGGCGCCTGCCGCTTGTGCCTGGTGGAAGTCGAGGGCCGAGGGATCATCGCCAGTTGCTCGGTCCGGGCCGAGCCCGGCATGGTGGTACGAACTCACACCGAAGAGATTCGCGAATTGCGGAAGATCTCGTTGGAGCTGCTGCTGGCGAATCACCCACAATCCTGCACCACGTGCGGGAAGAGCACTTCCTGCCAACTGCAAAGTCTCTGCCGACGACTGGGGGTCAACGAGGTACGGTTTCGGCAAACCGATCGAGATCTGCCCGTGGATCACTCGTCGCCGTCGCTGGTGCGGGACCCGAACAAGTGCGTCCTGTGCGGCGACTGCGTTCGCGCCTGTAAGGAAATCCAGGCGGTCGGCGCGATCGATTTTGTCCATCGAGGTGCCGCTGCCAGCGTCGCGCCGGCGTTCGGACGCGATCTGGCCGAGGTGGAATGCGTCAGTTGCGGCCTGTGCACGGCGGTTTGCCCGACCGGCGCCTTGATCCCGAAACCGGAAACAGAACCGGTTTGGGCGGCATTGAACGATCCCCAAAAGACCGTCGTGGTCCAGATCGCGCCGGCAGTCCGCGTGGGCATTGGCGAGGCGTTTGGCATGGAACCCGGCAGTATCGAAACGGGCCGTTTGGTCGCCTCGCTGAAAGCCCTGGGTTTCGATCAGGTTTACGATACCGGCTTTGCAGCCGATTTGACCGTGATCGAAGAATGCACCGAATTCCTCGAACGCAAGGCCAGCGGCGAACGACTGCCTCAGTTCACCTCCTGCTGTCCGGCGTGGGTCGAGTATGCTCAGCAGTTCTGTCCGGACATGTTGCCGAACCTGTCCAGTTGCCGTTCGCCGCAACAGATGTTCGGATCGTTGGCCAAGCAGACCTTGCCGGAGAAACTGGGGATCGACATCGATGACCTGGTCGTCGTGTCGATCATGCCCTGCACGGCAAAGAAGCATGAAGCCAAACTCGAAAAGTTCCGGACCGAAGGACGCGCGCACGTCGATCATGTCCTGACCACTCAGGAGCTGGCGACGATGATCCAAGAGGCCGGCATTCAGTTCCGTCAGTTGCAACCGGAATCGTTGGATATGCCGTTTGGATTCAAAACGGGCGCGGGAGTGATCTTCGGAGCGGCCGGTGGCGTGACCGAAGCGGTTCTGCGGTATGGCGTGGAACAGCTTTCGGGAGAAAACCTGGCTCACGTCGATTTCGAAGAGCTTCGAGGGCAGCAGCACGTGCGAGAAGCAACCGTCACGGCGGATGGGATGACGCTGCGAGTCGCCATCGTTCAGGGACTCAAAAACGCTGCGGATCTGGTGGCTCGTGTGCGAGCCGGTGAAGCGAACTACGACCTGGTGGAAGTCATGGCCTGCCCCGGCGGTTGCATCGGCGGAGCCGGGCAGCCGATCACGCTGGCCCGGGACGCCAAGCGGCAGCGGACAGCCGCGCTGTTCCAGGTGGATAAAATGTTGCAACTGCACAAACCGCAAGAGAACCATCTGGTCAGCGAATGCTACGACACGGTGCTGGGAAGCGCTGGCGGACCTCGTGCACACCAAATGCTGCACACCAACTATCGGCACCGACGCCGAATGAACGGTTCCGAGTTGACCATCCTGGAAAACCATCATGAAGCCAAGTTGGAGGTCAGTGTCTGTCAGGGAACGAGCTGTTTCCTGAGAGGATCTCAGCCATTGCTCAGTGCCCTCACGCAGCGAATCAACGAACATGGCTTGCAGGATCGTGTTCAGGTAACCGCGACATTTTGCTTTGAAGCTTGCGATCGTGGTCCCACCGTACGGATCCAGGGCAATGCCATCCATCATTGCACGCTGCACACCGCTTGGGCGGCGATCCTTGACGAATGCAATACCGTTCCGGCTCCTAAATGATTCCCGAGGCCTGACAAGATGTCTACGAACACCTTGATACAACAAGTCGTTTTCACCAACAAAGCGCGATGTCGCGACTGCTATCGCTGCGTACGCGTGTGCCCCGTCAAGGCCATTCGCATGCGCAATGGACAGGCGTCGGTGGAAGAGCAACGGTGCTTGCACTGCGGAACGTGCATTCGCCAATGCCCGCAGCAAGCCAAGTCGTATCGAGCCGATTTGGACTATGTCAAGCAGATCTGCTCGAAAGCTCGAATTGCTGCCTGCAGCATCGCTCCCTCGTTCGCCGCCGCGTTTTCCGACTGGCAACGGACCCGTCTGGCGTCGGCCCTCCGCCAGTTGGGGTTTCATTATGTGGCCGAAACTGCGATCGGCGCGGAACTCGTGGCCCACCGCACGACAGAGTGGGTACGGAGTCATCCCGATCAGCAGCATGTCTGTACGGCGTGTCCGGCGGTGGTGCGGTACGTGGAAACGTATCGGCCCGATTTGGTGGACCATCTGCTGCCCATCGTCTCGCCCATGGTGGCGCATGGTCGTCACATTCGTCGTCAACTGGGCGAAGACATCGTCGTGGTATTCCTGGGACCGTGCGTGGCTAAGAAGGCCGAAGCGCAACGTCCGGACGTTGCCGGCGTGATCGACGCCGTGCTGACTTTCGCCGAAGTGTCCCAATGGTTGGACGAAGCGAACGTCGATCTGGCGCATTGCGAGGAGAGCGATTTTGACGAACTGCCGCCGCAGGACTCTCGACTGTTCGCCTTGGAAGGCGGCGCGCTGCGCACGTCAAAGTTGGCGACCGATATCCTGGCCACCGACGTGGTTTCGGTCAGCGGTTTCGACGATGTCGAAGCCGCCATCGATGCGATTCCGACCAACCAGCACGGCCGCTTGATCGAGCCGCTTTTCTGCCGTAAGGGCTGCATTAACGGGCCCGTGATGTTGGATCGGCGAAACGTGTTTTCACGGCGCGACGATCTACTCGATTACGCTCGTCAGGACGCGGCGGCACAAGACACGAACGCCAGGCTTCCCGAGACGACGGACTTGTCCGTCCATTTCACGCCCCGTCCCATCGATAGCGATCAGCAGATCGACCAACGGCGAGTTCAATCCATCCTGAAACGGATCGGCAAGGAGAAACCGGACGATCATTTGAACTGCGGAGCGTGTGGGTACGCCAGTTGCCGCGACAAGGCCATTGCGGTCACGCGAGGTCTGGCTGAACCGGAAATGTGCATGCCACACATGAAACGGCTGGCCGAACAACGTGTGGACCGCATCATCGAAACCAGCCCCAATGGCATCGTGATCCTCGACCAAAGCTTGCGGATCTTGAACATGAATCCCGCCTTTCGTCGCTTCTTCAAATGCTCGGATGCCACCTGCGGACAATCCATTTCCTGCCTGATGGACCCCGAGCCATTTGAACGCCTGGTGGCCGAGCAATTGGAACAGTTGGAACTGACGCTGGAACACAAGAACTACGGCCTGGTGTGCCATGAGATTCTTTATCCGTTACCAGGCGAACGACAGTACGTCGGAATCTTTGTCAATCTCACCCGCAGCCAATCACACGAACGTGAACTCACGCGGCTCAAAGCACAAACGGTCATGCAAGCTCACGAATTGCTCGAACAGCAGATCCGGATGGCGGAAACGATCGCTTCCTGCCTGGGTGAAAACACCGCCAAGAGTCAGGCGTTGCTAGATCAATTGGTTCAGTTAGCCGATGGCGACGAGGAGGCAGGACCATCCGACGGTCCGAAGATTACTCATTTGCCTCCCCACCGGTCTCGCACCGGTGGAGGGAGGTTTGGGAACTAGACCGCGTACCCGTAGTCCTATCCCACCGCTTGCCCCCGGCAGCCGGCCGCGTCGTCCCCCCACCGGTCTCGCACCGGTGGAGGGAGGTTTGGGAACTAGACCGCGTACCTGTAGCCCTATCCCACCGCGCGGCGCCCGTTGTACTATAGTTGCCAAACCCATTTCCACCGGCGCAAGGCCGGTGGGGACGAAACGGTCAAACCCTCAGCTCCCTAGAACTCGAACGATGTCAGCCAACTACCTTCATATCGAAGTCAAGACCGCTCAGTGCTCCAAACGTCCGGGTCAACCTTGTGGCGACCTGGTGATGAGCGATCGAAGTCCGGCTCACACGACCCTGATGTGTGTCGACGGAATCGGATCCGGCACCCGGGCTCGCATCGCAGCCCAGATGTGTGCGAAACGTTTGGCCACCAGTTTGCAACTGGACATGACGCTGCGACAGGCATTCACATCGGTTTCGGAAACGATGAACCGATGGCGAGATCCCAGCAAGCCTTTCGCTGCGTTTTCCGTCGCTCGGATTCGAAACGACGGTATGACGACCGTGCTGTGTTATGATGCTCCGCCTCCGCTGCTGGTCGGGCCCAGCCAGGCATCTCAACTTCCTTCACGACCGTTGCCTTGGGGCAAAGTATTGGTAACGGAAACGCAGTGCCAGGTCAGACCTGGGGAAGGTCTGCTGATGATGAGCGACGGCATCACTCAGGCGGGGGTCGGGTCTCGCTTTCCCTATGGTTGGGATAGCGACGGTGTCGCTCGCTTCGCCAGCGGTGCTCTCGTCCGGGGAAGCCGGGTACCCGATATTCCTGGCCTGGTACTGAACGAAGCTCGCAAAATCTGGGGAACCACTGGCGATGATTGCACCGCAACACTGGCCTATTGTCGAGCAGGGAATGTGGTCAGCATGTTCACCGGGCCGCCGAACAACGAACAAAGTGATGGGACCATGGTCCAGCGATTCATGGAGCTGCCGGGCGCCAAGGTCGTGTGCGGCGGAACGACGGCCGATATTGTCGCCAGTTGGCTGGGCACGCATGTCGAAGTAGAGCAGGAGAATACCAATCCTCACGTCCCACCTCGATACGCAATCACCGGCATCGATGTCGTGACCGAAGGAGCGGTAACCCTGAACCAGGTCTGTAACTTGCTGGACCTGGACATCCCGATGCTGAACGAAGATAACGGTGTGGCCGATCTCTACAACCTGTTGAGCACCGCGGATTGTGTCCATATCATCCACGGGACTGCGCGAAACCAGGTATCGGATTCCGTGACCTTTCACCAGCTTGGTATTCTTGCTCGTCACAACGTTCTACCCCTGTTGGTGGAAAAACTCCGCACTCAAGGCAAACTGGTGACCGTCACCCATTGTTAGAAGAAAAGGGGACGGGGGTCTTTTTTGGTGCACACCCAAGTGGCCGGCGGGCGCCAAACGCCGGTCAAGAAGCTTGAAAAGTCTCGCCATCAGAAAGCATCTTGAATCAAGTAGACGGCAGGCATCCACAACGACCCACGTCCGGCGCACGCGGGCCACACAATAGAAGAAAAGCACTGTCATGGAAGAATACGCATTCCGAGATGTGCGCGTACGTTTAGCGCATCTACTCTAAAATAAGTCTTTTTACTCGGTGTCCAGTGGCTGCATGGGCTGCCGGGCACGTCTCGGTCAGCTTCGGTGGTTCGGTCTCGCCACCCTGGTAGATATCCGAAGCTCGAAGGCTCCACACTGTCGCATCCGGCGTTCGAACCGCAGCCAGAGCGTCCCGCTTTCACGACGGGCTTGTTCAACCGAGCCGAGGCTCCATCGATATCCCTCGGGAACAAGGCAACGTTGTCTGTATGCCAAGCAGCACAACAAGTCAGTCAGAACTCCGAGCTTCGGACGTCTCTGATTGTACCTCCTTCCGAAACTGCTCTCGCCATTGGCCGATTCCTCGAACGCTGAACTGGATCGAACGTGTGAAACAGACGCTCAGCGAGCGAGAACTGCAGGCGTTGCGAGAGTGCGTCGGGCGCGACCGATTTTTTGGAGATCCAGACTGGATGATAGAAGTCGCCCAGCGGACACACTTGGACTATACGCTCCGTCCCGCGGTCGTCCGAGAAAGCGGCAGGAATGACTGAAAAGACCCCCGTCCCCTTT
>REEF01000856.1 GCA_007695205.1 Planctomycetaceae bacterium | reverse complement strand
CGACAAATCGGCTTGGCCTGCCAACGAGAGCAGATCATCATGGATATCAGCCGCGCGGCGGAACACGCCCAGACCGCCCGGCAGGATCCCGTTGGTATGGCAGCCCCGGTAGACGCAACGCTGCATGACTTGCCAGATCCGCAACAAGCCCGCACTCGTCGCATCTTCAGAACGCCATGCGGATTCATTTTTCCGAGCCAGTTGGGCGATCGATAGATGCCCTTGGCTGCAGTGACCGATCACGTCCACGGCCGTGTCGATCGGCAGCGGCAAGCCGCGATGGTTTTCCGGCCTCGGAGATGCCGGGCCACGTGGGTCGCCGTCGCGCAGCGGCAAGTCGCGACGGGGTTCCGGCCTCGGAGATGCCGGGCCACGTGGGTCGCCGTCGCGCACCAGGAAGCCGCCGCCCACGGAGTAGTAGGTTTCCTCAGCGATCGCTGGCCCAGCGGATCGAGCCGTCAGCCGCAGGGCGTTGGGGTGATAGGGCAAGGCTCGATCCCGATGAAAGACGATCTGCGCCGCCGGATCGAACTCGATCCTTCGCTGGCCACCCAACTCCAGCCAGCGCAAGCGGCGAATGGAATCGGCCAGTCCGATCAGGCGATCGGGATCACAGGTCACCGGGTCCAGGCCGGTCAGTCCCATCATCACGGCCAAGTCCGTCCCATGGCCTCGACCGGTCTTGGCCAGCGATCCGAACAAGTCGATGCTGACATGTTCGATGCGATCGAACCATCCGCCATCGCGGCACGTTTGGACGAAACGCAATGCGGCGAGCCAGGGGCCCAGCGTGTGCGAACTGGACGGTCCCACTCCGATTTTGAAGATATCAAAGACGCTGATCGTTTCCATCAGCCGTTTACCTGGGGAGTCGTTGCATGGAGAACCGGCGAGCCGTGTCGTACATCGCGATGACGTTTTCCGGGGGCACGCCGGCTTGGATGTTGTGGACGGGGGCAAAAACGTATCCGCCCCCGGGTGCGAAAACCTCCAGATGCGACTGCACCTCCTGCTGGACCTGGTCCACCGTGCCGTACGGCAGGGTCTTCTGGCAATCCAGTGACCCGCCCCAGAAGGCCAATCGCCCGCGACATGCTTCTTTCAACCGTACCGGATCCATACCCGCCGCACTGGTCTGAACCGGATTGAGAATGTCGAAGCCGGTCTCGATCAACGAAGGGATCAACGGAAAGATGGCTCCGTCGGAATGCAACAGCACCTTCAGGTTCGTGTTCTGATGGATCCAGTCCAGCCCGCGTTGGTAATAGGGCATGATCTGACGACGGTACATGTCGACGGACAAGAACAGCGAATGCTGAGTGCCAAAGTCGTCGTTGACTTGCAGGATCTGAACCCGATCGCCGACCGCATCGACAAAGCGTCGCAAGTTATCCAGCCAAGCGTCGACCAGTTTTTCGTATAACTGGCTAACGTAATCGGGTTCGCTGGCTAGTGTGATCATCCACATTTCGAAATCGCCGGTGCCCAGCCCGTAAAACAATTCGTACGGTGGTCCCAGCGGCGCGACAATGGCGAAATCGGTGTTTTGGTACAACGCTTCGGCCTGCGCCCGATAGTGCTGCATGTCCTGGTCGTTCAAACGTGGTGGTTCGTACCCGTCCAGATCCACGTGCGCCGCGCCAGGAAATTTCTCGACGCGGTCAAAGTAGAAGCCGCCTTTCGGCATGCGGGCGATCGGTTGGTCGTCGCGCAACAGCACCAGGCTGCCGTCCTGTTCGGTCACCGGCTGGAACCCACCCGGAACCTGGACCGGCGTCCCGTCGAACATCGTCCAAGGCTTGAAGTCCTGGTTCAGGATACCGAAGGCCACGTCACGACGGTTCAGACCGATGACATCGGCACCAAAGCGTTCCATGATCGGGCGTTCGACTTCGGCCAGCATCTGATAGACGTCGTAGACACGGGTCGGCGAGTCGATTCCCAGCATCTTCTTCAAGCGATGATAGGTCGACGCGGCGATGCCCGATTGTCGCGTGCCACCCAGGTCGATCGGCACACGATCCGCCGGCTGATGATGGATGGCCCGCAGCACTCGTTCTCTGGAATTCATCCATGAAGCTCCTGGCACAAGGCACGGATGAACTCCGGGCTGGTTCCGCAACAACCCCCGATGAATTGGGCGCCCGCAGCGACCAGCGCCGGAGCCTGACTGGCGAATTCTGCGGCGGACGTTTTGTAGACCACCTGACCATCCACCATCTCGGGCAACCCGGCGTTCGCCTTGATCCAGATCGGCAATTCCGTCGCCGTTCGCATCCGACGACAGATCTGGATGTACCCCGCGATGCCTTGTCCACAGTTGGCGCCGACCACATCCGCGCCCGCGGCCGTCAACGCCTGGGCGGCCTGTTCGGGCGTGACGCCCATCATCGTCCGATCCAGATCGGCTCCGGAATCGAAGACCATGCAAGCGACGACCGGCAACCCGGTTGCCTTGGCCGCCCGGATCGCCAGGAGGGCTTCCTCCAGTTCGGCCATCGTCTCGACGACCAATCCATCCGCTCCACCGGCTGCCAACGCCTCGGCCTGCTCGCGAAACGCGTCCAGCAGATCGTCCGTATCGATATCACCAGCCATCAACATCTTGCCACTGGGACCGATCGAGGCGAAAACATGGGCTCGATCCCCGGCAGCCCTCCGTGAGATCTCAGCGCCCGCTCGCGCGATCTCGGCGGCCTGGTCGGCCAAGCCGTAGTCGGCCAGCGCGATCCGGTTGGCCCGAAAGGTGTTGCTCAACACAATCTGGCTGCCCGCATCTACATACTCGCTGGGGACCTGCTGGACCAGATCCGCGTGCGTCAGATTCCAAGGGTCAGGACAGCCGCCGATCGGCAATCCGCGTGCTTGCATCTGGGTGCCCCAGCCGCCGTCGGTGATCACCGGAGCGCCCGCCAACAAGGTCTCGATCAAGGGGTGCGTCACGAGAGAAAACTCCTTTTCTTACAGAGATTAGTCTTTCGGGACGATGCGGATGTTGCGGAACGCCACGGGACCATGATCGCCCTGGAACATCAAGGGACCCGTCGGTTGCTCGCCACGTCCAAGATTGCCGCCCGTTGGCCCTTTCATCTGGACGTTCTCGTGGATGACCTTTCCGTTCAGCGTTACCTTCTTAAAGATCGCATTGCCCACCTTCTTGCCATCATCGAAACGCGGCGCCTGAAAATCAATGACGAACTCCTGCCACTCGCCAGGCTTTTTCGAGGCGTTCAGCAGCGGCGCTGCGGCACCGTACAAGCCACCCATGTCACCCGGCCCGATCGGATCTCTTCCCCAACTGTCCAATACCTGGACTTCGTAATTCCCCATCATGTAAATCCCGGAATTGGAACCTTGGGGCACCATAACTTCGATCGTCAACAGGCAGTCGCCGAACTCGTCGACCGTAAAAATATCTACACTCCCCCTGCCCGCATTGACTAGTTCGCCTTCGCCCTCGGCCGCCGGGATGACCACCAGTTCACGAGGTCGCTCGGTGGAAATGGCAGCTTTGCCAACCACCCACTGGCTGCCCGTTTCCCGTTTCAGCTTCCATCCGGTTAAGTCCACGCCGTTGAACGGCTCGATGACCTTCGGCTGATCTGCCCCAGCCACTGCGACCTGAGCGACCAAAGCGCCAATCAATAGCAACCTGATCATGCGAATGTCTTTCTTTTTCACTTTTGGTTTTCCCTACGTTTGGAAGTAGCATTTTTTCCGATGTATGGTATAATAACATGTGTCTTGTCGTTTGCCTACCGACCCGAAGAATGCAGGGGCTGCCGGATCGCGATTCGGCAGTGATTGTTTAGAAGAAACCAGTGAAGCTTTTTCGTTGGTTGCCCTTTGTCACGAGGAGGACAAGGCGATGAAGACGAGTGATAAGAAATCGACAGGTCATCGAGGGGCGTATAAGCCTTCGGCCGAAGAGATTGAACGAGCGTGTGCGAAGATCCAACAGAATTGGTCGGTTCGCCAGCGAGACAAACGAGCTGGGCGAACGGCGCAGAGCCAATGG
>REEF01000540.1 GCA_007695205.1 Planctomycetaceae bacterium | reverse complement strand
GGGAGATGCCGGTGATCCGCTGCCGATTGATCAGCTCGCAACGGATCGAACCGGAGGATTGTGAAGCCGTCTCGCGGGCCATCCGCCAGCGACTGGGACGAGCGGTACGGGTGGAATTCACGCTGGTCCACCGCGTGCCGTGATCAACCGGCGTCGACTTCGGTTAATTCCCCGGTGCTGTCGCCAAACTGATCGATGTCCACGCCCATGCGATGGGCCATCGACAGGTACAGATTGCACAGCGGCGTGTTCTTCGGACTGGCGATGTGACGCCCGGTGGCGATCGTGCCCCCAGCTTGTCCCGCGACAATGATCGGCAAGTTGTTCGGGTCGTGCCGGTTCCCGTCCGACATGCCGCAGCCGAACAGGATCATCGAGTGATCCAGCAGGGAGCCGTCGCCCTCGGGGATCGACTTCATCAGCCGTAGCATCTCGGCAAACTGCTGGACATGCCAGCGGACGATCCGCGTGTACTGGGCGATCCGGTCGGGATGGTTTTCGTGATGGGACAGTTCGTGGTGGCTGCCGGAAACTCCATCGACAAACGCGAAATTACGTCCCGATACATCGTTGGCGAACATCAGGGTGCTGACGCGCGTCGCATCGGTGCGGAACGCCAACACGATCAACTCCAGCATCAGCCGGACATGCTCTCGGAAATCGTCGGGCAGACCGGGCGCCGGCGGTTCGGGCAGACCGCTGGACTGCGGATCCCACTGGTCCGGCCCGCGATTCTGATGGAACTCGATGCGCCGTTCGACAGCTCGGACGGAGTCCAAGTATTCGTCGAACTTGAACTGGTCGTCGCGTCCCAGCCGTTTGCGTAGCCGGTGAGCGTCTTCCAGGACGAAATCCAGCAGATGCTGGTGCTGGCCACCGACCGTCGCCGAGCCGTCCGCAGCGCCAAACAATCGCTCGTACACCATGCGAGGATTGATCTCTTTCGCCACCGGTCGCGTGGGACTCTGCCACGAGATGTGCGAACCATACAGACGCGTGTAGCCCACATTGCTGTCCACGCCCGAGATGACCGGCTCGGTGCCTAGTTCCAGCGACGGCAGCGGCGTCTGGCTGCCCACGTGCTGAGCAACCAATTGATCCAACGAGATGCCGCCGCTGTTGATGTTCTTGCCCGTGGTTTTTTCGACGGGCATCCCGGTCAAGAAGTTGGCCGTCTTGGCATAGTGCCCGTCACCCTGTCGGCTGTGAGCCTTGTCCAGGCCGGAGAGAATCAGCAGATCGTCGCGCAGATCCGCCAAGGGCTCGAGCGCAAAGGGGATGTCGAATTCACGACCCGTCTGCTGCGGGATCCAGTCCTTCTGCCAGACACCGTTGGGAAAGAACAGGCAAGCCAGCCGACGCGGCGGCTGAGGTTGAGGACCGGTCGAAGCTCGCAGCCCACCGGCCATCGAATCCAACCAGGGCAGCCCCAGCGTGAGGCCCGCCCCGTGAAGAAACGTACGTCGTGAAATCGAAGCATGCGGTTGATGATGGGCCATCTCTTTTCCCTCCCGTCGCTCACTTTTTGATGAATCGATGTTGAAACGGATAACTGACCACGATCTCCTCGATCAACAAGCTGGCGCGATAGTCCTGGCGCTGCAGCGCCTCGAGCGTATCGTCGATGACACACTGATCGAAACGATTCAAGGGCCGTCCGAGCGCATAGCCCAGCATCTGGCGGGTCAAATGCTTGACGAACTGGTCGCGCCGCGCTAGCAGGATCTGCTTGAGTTCTTCCGGACCATCGAAGATTTCGCCCGACGGTAGCCGGCCGGACGCGTCGATCGGCACGCCGCCATCGTCCTTTCGCCAACGTCCGATGGCGTCAAAGTTCTCCAGCCCAAATCCCAGTGGATCGATCCGGTCGTGACATGTCGCACAATCGGCTCGCAGACGGTGCTGCTCCAATCGCTCGCGCAACGACCGGGCCACAAGCGCCTGGCCCTCTTCTTCCAACGCGGGAACATCCGCCGGTGGCGGAGGCACGCGTTCGCCCAAAATCCGCTCCAGCAGCCAACCGCCCCGTAGCACCGGACTGGTTCGATGCGGGAACGAGGTGTTGGTCAACACGGCGGCCATGGTCGTCAGCCCGCCGCGAGGCAAACCGTCCAGAGACACCTGGCGAAAAGTGTCATCGAATTCGCCCGACAGCCCGTAATGTTCGGCCAGCCGAGCGTTGACGTAGGTCTCGTTCGAGTCCAACAGGCTCAGCAGACTCGCATCCTCCCGGAACACGGACACAACGAACTCGATCACCTCGCCTCGCATCGCTTCGGCCAGCGCGGCATCAAATTCGGGAAACCTCTCCGCGTCCGGCCGACGCCCGGTGCCCAGCGAACCCAGATCCAGCCACTGGACCGCGAACCGCTCGCCCAACGCTCGCGATCTGGGATCGGCCAGCATCCGACGCACCTCACGCCGCGCCACGTCCGGGTCCAGCAACGAACCGTCCTCCGCTCGCTCTCGCAATGTTTGGTCAGGAAGCGAAGACCAGATCAACATCGCCATCCGCGTGGCCAGTTCATGACCGGTCAACGGACGCACACCCTCTTCGTCCGGCTCGACTTCCACCAGGAACAGGAAGTGCGGCGAAACCAAAACGGCCGTCACCAGGCTGCGGAGGGCTGCCACATGGTCTTCGCCGCGCCCGCGGGCATCGCGGTACCATTGCATCCATCGGGCTCGTTCGTCCGCTGCGACTTCGCGTCGAAATGCTCGCGATGCCAGTTCGACGAAGATCGCCTCCGCCGCAGCTTCCTCCGATTCGCAATCCTGACCCGGCGCCATTAGTCGGTGGCGAGCCACCAGCAGATCGGGCGTCTGCGCATTCGCGTCCTCCGCAAGGACAGATCCGGCAACCCGATCAGCCGCCGCCAGGTAACGCTCGAAGTGGATCGCCGACAAGAACAGCGAATCGCCCGTCGTATCGAATCCTTCCCCCCCCGCCCCGTCACTGGGCAGCATGTCCGCCAAGCCAAAGTCCACACCGATCAGGTCTCGGACCGCGTGATTGTACTCGAACCGAGTCAAACGGCGACTCATCACGTGCCCCCGGTACCAACGCTGTGACTCGTCGCTGGCCAATTGTCGACAACTCTCGTCACGCGGCGCGTTGTCGACCCACCCCAGCATGGCCGCCCGCTGGTCGTCGGTCAGCGGTTCGCTATCGGCCGGAGGCATTTCGCCGTTACGAACTCGGCGAGCGATCCGTTCCCACACGTCGATCGTCTCGATCAACTGATCGGGCCGCATGTACTTCGTCAGATCGAATTCACCGGAGGCATAATCTTCGCTGTGGCAGTCCACGCACTTCTGCGTCAGCATCGGCTGGATCTCCTGCGAAAAACGCGTCCGCCACGCCTCCGCGTCCTGGGCGTTGACCCCAGCCCCCGTGACCACAACAAAGACCATGATCACGCGAGCGATTCCACAAGAGCCTTTCCACACATGGAGATCAGCAAATTGGTCTTTTGGCAACACTGGACTTCCCGACATGAAGTTGCGTTTAGCAGGCACTGTTTGGCATCACGAATCCCACAGAATTGTGGTAGTTTCCGTTTCGTTTTCAAGGCCTAAACCGTACTTTTTCTTAGAGCCCAAAAAGGACAGGCATTTTTTGCTCACAATTCGGAGCGTGGGGCGAAAAGGACAGGCATTTTTCCAAAAAGCCTGGATGATTCACGACGGATGTAGGGTGTGTGCTGCAAGCCGTTGTCCGATGGTGTGTTACGTACGGTAATCACTCGATTCTGTTAGACCAGTCTGGCACTGCGGCATTGGCTTGCGGAACACACCACCGGCCAAGCAACCGCACTCCACACACACTACGGTGAATCATCCGGGTTAGCGTCGGCAAATGAATTCGTGTGGCGTTTTGCAGAAGGGGTCGGGAGTCGTTTTCGAAGAGAGCGTTTTCCACGCAGGGCGGACGCGCACTTTGGGTAAGCCTGGCAGTCTGGGCTGAGTTGCTAGCGAGAGAGACTTCTGCTCTATTGGTTGGGTTGACTCACTATCCAC
>REEF01001066.1 GCA_007695205.1 Planctomycetaceae bacterium | reverse complement strand
GGCTAACCCGCTTTCCATATGGTGAACCGTCGGCCGAAAACGACTCCCGACCCCTTACGCTCACGCGGGTGCTTAATGGAAATCTCGCGAGGCGACGATGTGGCTTAACTGCTGCCCCAGATCCTGCAGGTGCTGGACAAGGACATGAACAACCCGTTCGCGCCGTTCCAGCCGGCCTCGGACAAGCCAGGCATTGCTGTGACGGGCGACCGGGTGGAACCGGTCCCAGATGTTTTTGTAGACGACCAGGTTGACGATGCCCGTTTCGTCTTCCAGCGTGACAAAGGTGATGCCCTTGCCTGTTGCGGGACGCTGACGCATGGTGATCATCCCGGCGACTTTGACCTGGCGGTTATGAGGCAGTTGCAGCAGGCGTTCCGCCGGCACGACCCCTTGGCGATCGAGCGTCTCGCGGTGGAAGGACATCGGGTGCGGGCGGAGCGTCAATCCGGTGGTCTGATAATCGGAGGTCACTTCTTCTTGGATCGAAGCCGCTGCCAGCCCGACAGGCCGCTCGGTCAACGAATCCTGCGGATCGATCAGCGGCGAAGGACGATGATGGGCGGGCTGGGACAACGCGTTCCAAACGGCTTGGCGACGATGGCAATCCAGCGAACCGCAGGCGTCGGCGGCGGCCAATCGGCTGATGGTCCCCCGAGTCAGGCCGGTGCGTCGCGCCAATTCGTCGACCGAACGGAACGGTCCGTGGCGCCGAGCCTGCTGGATGGCCTGGGCATCGTTCATGGACAGGCCGCGGATCAATCGCAACCCCAGACGTAACGTGTGGGGATCGTCCAGCGTGCAATCCCAATCGCTGTGATTGATGTCGGCCGCCAGCACGCTGACCCCGTGCTGCCGCGCGTCGCGGATCAATTGGGCCGGCGCGTAAAATCCCATGGGTTGGCTGTTGATCAGCGCGGCGGCGAACGCGGCCGGATAGTGGTGTTTCAGGTAGGCCGAAACGTAGACCAGTAAAGCGAAACTGGCCGCATGCGATTCGGGGAATCCATATTCGCCGAAACCGCGAATCTGCTGAAAGACGCGCTGAGCGAACTCGTCGGACAGCCCGCGCTGACGCATGCCGTCCAGCAGCTTCTGACGGAATGTTTCGATGTGGCCATTCTTGCGCCACGCCGCCATCGCTCGACGCAATTGGTCCGCTTCGCCGGGCGTGAAGCCCGCAGCGACGACCGCCAGCTTCATGACCTGTTCCTGAAAGATGGGTACGCCCAGCGTTTTTTCCAGCACGCAGCGAATCGCTTCGTTGGGATACGTCACCGCTTCCTGGCCGCCACGCCGCCGCAGGTAGGGATGGACCATCTGGCCCTGGATCGGACCCGGCCGGACGATCGCGACTTCGATCACCAGATCGTAATAACAGCGGGGTTGCAGCCGAGGCAGCATGGCCATCTGAGCTCGACTTTCGATCTGAAAGACGCCGATCGTATCGGCGCGGCAGATCATGTCGTACACGGACCGGTCGTCGGCCGGGATGCTGGCCAGCGTCCAATGACACCCGCTGGTCTCCCGGACCAACTGGAAACATCGGCGGATCGCGGTCAGCATGCCCAACGCCAGGCAGTCGACTTTCAGGATTCCCAGTTCCTCCAGGTCGTTCTTGTCCCACTGGACGACCGTGCGGTCGGCCATGGCGGCGTTCTCGATCGGGACCAGCTCGCAGAGCGGACCCCGAGTCATCACCATACCACCGGTATGCTGGGATAGATGACGTGGGAATCCGATCAGCTCGCTGGTCAGATGTACCAGCCGCCGGCCCAGTTCCGAATCGGTGTCCACGCCCATCTCCTGGCAACGCTGCTGCAGTTCGATGGCTTGCTGCGGGTAGCCGTCCATGTTTTTGGATAATTGGGTGATGCGGTCCGGACTCAATCCCAACGCCTTGCCGACTTCGCGGATCGCCGAACGCGTGCGGTACCTGATCACCGCCGCCGCCATCCCGGCTCGCTCACGACCATATTTCCGGTACAGATATTGCAGGACCTCCTCGCGCCGCTGGTGCTCGAAGTCCACGTCGATGTCCGGCGCTTCGTTGCGTTCCCGGCTGATGAAACGTTCGAACAACAAGTCCATCTGCGCAGGGTCCACCGCGGTGATCTCCAGGCAGTAACAGACGGCCGAGTTGGCAGCCGAACCGCGGCCCTGGCAGAGGATGCCACGCGAACGGGCAAAGACGACCAGATCCCAGACGGTCAGGAAATAGGCCTCGTATCGCAGTTGCTCGATCAATGGCAGTTCATGCCGCAACAACGCGAGCACCTTGGGCGGTACGCCGTCCGGATAACGCCGCTTGGCACCCTGCCATACCAGTTGCTTCAGGTACTGGATGGGCGTCATGCCCGCAGGCGCCAGTTCCTGCGGGTATTCGTAACGCAGTTCGTCCAGCGAAAACGTACAACGATCCGCGATTTCCAACGATCGCTGCAGCGCCTCGGGAACCGCGTCGAACATCGCGCAAAGCTGGTCGATCGATTTCAGATGCCGCTGGGCGTTGGGAAACAGCAACGATCCGGCTCGATCGACAGGGACACCATGCCGGATGGCGGTCAGCACGTGCTGCAGCGGCTGGCGAGCTGGCGTGTGATAATACACGTCGCCCGCAGCGACCAACGGAAAACCACTCGATCTCGCGAGCCTCTGCCATTGGTCCAGCCGATAAGCATCGTCCGGCCCGTGATGCAGCTCGACCACCAGCGAACCTCGATCCCCAAAGCACTCGCGGTACCCACGCAGCGCCTGGTCCGACTGCCGTTGGAGATCACGGAGCAACACGCCGGCCAGCATCCCCTGGGCATGTTCCGCGATGTCTCGCCAAGCCAGATGGCATTGACCTTTCGGCGCGCGACGGCGGCCGAGGGTAATCAGCCGGCACAATCGTCCATAGGCCGCTCGATCCGTGACCCACAGCACGATCGGCGGCGCGTCGCAAGGTTCGAACTCGGCGCCGATCACCAGATGCAGGCCGTGTTGCCGAGCCGCCGCGTGGGCGCGCACAACTCCCGCCAGACTGGCCATGTCGGTGATCGCCAACGCGGCATAGCCGGATCGAGCCGCATACTCGACCAACTCCTCCGGATGCGATGCGCCTTGCAAAAACGAGAAATTCGTCTTGCAGTGCAGCTCGGCATAACATGCGGGATCGCCGCGTCTGCGGAGTCGCTGCGTCGCTTGGTCTTGTTCTTTCGGCAACATGATGACGTCACTCGAATTCGCCATGCAAAAACCACCGCTGATCCTGCAGCCGGCGAAACAGCCACAGCCGGTTGCCGCCGGTGGTTTCCACTCGATAGTAATCCCGTCGTACCGAAGGACCTCGCCACCACCCGGTTTCAATCCGCTCAGGACCAAAAGAACGAGCGACCTGGTACGTTTCACGACGGTCAAAAAACTTTGCCGGCGGCCCCTCCATCGCGATCCCGATCACCTCGATGGGCCGCGGCGGATCGAACAGCCGCAAGGGGCGGAACATCGGCCCAGGTGCAGCGGGCGGCGAGCGGTCCTTGCGAAGCGAGCGCTCACCCGGCAACGGCTCACCCGTCAACGGCCGGCACCGATACGCTCGTTCGATCTGCGAGTCGGCCTGCAGCTCGGCCCGCAAAACCCGCTCGGAACCCAATCGACTGCTTAACCGTTCGATCAATGCCCCCAGCTTCGTCAAGTCGCGCGGCATCGATTCCGCAAACAATTCCCGCTGCCGTGACTCGCGCACCGCTGTCGATGTGGCGGCGACCCGCAACTCGTGCACCGCATCCGGCAGCTTCTGCCGCTCTAACTGCATCCGGATCAGGCCCAGCAAATGATCGGGCTCGGCCGTCACCTGGAACAGCCCGACCCGGATCTCAACGCTTCGCCCCCCCTGGCAGATCAATTGGCACTCCAACTGCAAAACTCCCAACCCGCGAACGTTCAATCGCTCAACCAACTGGACCAGCAACCGCTGGATGGCCCCAAGGATCGCTTCGGGATGCACGACCGGATGTTCGAAAGCCATCCGCACGTCCAGATCCTCCGGT
>REEF01000980.1 GCA_007695205.1 Planctomycetaceae bacterium | reverse complement strand
CCAGGGAGCTATGGTTTCTGGACGGCGAGCAGCGGAGGAGATCCTGTCCGCCCAGCCGCGAGCTTAGCACCGTTCGAGAAATAACTGTCCGATGCACGGGAGCGGCGAAGGCAGGCGAAGGGGCGGTTTGTTCCAGCTAGATCGTGGTCCGGCGTGCGTAACAGTTACGCAGTGGGCGGCGTTGGGGATGGAAGCGATGATGAAGAAGTAGACGATCTCTTGCACCATGCGGTAAAATGGTCGGTTGTGAGCGGTGATATCAAGTACGCGGCTGCCGGTTGTCGAGGCAGGAATATCGTGGCCAAGCGAATCCGAAAAGCTAGGGCTGTGTTGACTGTGCTCGGCCGTCTCGGTTTCCACGCCCACTCCGGTGATGTTGTGGCCGAGCTGGCGAAGTACGGGATCGAGGTCAATGCGGGGCTGGTCCGGAAAGTCAAGATCGAACTCATGAAGGACGCCAGCGGAGTCAGGCGACAGAAGGCGAAGGCGGCGATGAATGAACCGCGTCCGAAGGTGCGAGCGGTACGCAAGACACCCGCACGACGGTCGCAGGGAAAATGACGTGGCGGGACGATCCACAAACCCACTACCGCTCACCGATCGGCGGATTCCCGGAGCCTGTGCTGCGGTGTACAAAATCGCTCGGCTATACTGTCGCTAAGCGTTTTACGGGGGCTGCCTGCTTTGGTCACGATTTCCGCGGAGGTGCGAATCATGCTCGTCTCACAGCGTTTCCATGGGCTTGCGGTGGTGTGGGTGTTGTTGCTGATGCTGGCTGGGAGAATGCTGCCGGTCACGGCGGCCGAGACGCTGTCCGGGGAGTTCCAATCGGCGTCCAGGCCGCAGCCGTCGCTGCCCGAGTCGTTCGGCCTGCCGGCGCTCGACCAAGGACCGCTGGAGGTGCGAAGGATCCAGGCCTACGAGGACCACGCGCGATTTACTTACGTGGTGGCCGAGGCAATGTCCGGTGCGGCGACGATTGTGCGGCGAACTGTTAGCTTCCATCCGGGTACGTACCTGGTCGACGACTTGCTGCATCTGCCCGCCGATGCCGAACCGATCGAGTACCACATTCCGGCCGAGGCGGCCGAGCGGGTCGCCCAGTGGCGGTCGTACCTCGTGGATGGCTGCGCGGAACTTCTCCCCCAGGACGCGCCGGGCCGTATCGGGCCGCAAGAGGGCGAGGCAGAACTCCGCACACCGCCGGAGGGCGTGGAAACGCCGGCCCGCCGCAGGGTCGTCCACGTGTTGCAGTTGATCGGCGAGGGCGTGCCTGGCGAACTACCGGCGGTGGAACTGCGCGTGGAAAACGGCGACCTGCACGTCGAACTCTCCAGCGACCAGCACCGGATGCGCCTGGTCCTTCCGCCGGCGGACCTCGAGGCTGGCGAGATCGCCGTAACCGCGGCGGATGGAAAGGAACTGCGGCCCCAGCGGCCTCTGCCCCTGGGCGTGTTGCCGTGGGGTGAAGAGGGCCGCAAACTGCTGGAGCGCTGGGACTCGGCCTACCGCGAAGGACGCCGGCCGGGGTGGGACATCGGACGGCCGGCAAGCCAATTGGTCGAAGCGGTGGAAAGCGGCGCGCTGCGACCAGGCCGAATCATCGAGTTGGGCTGCGGACTGGGCAGCGACGCCATCTATCTTGCCCAGCAGGGCTTCGACGTGACAGCCATCGACATCGCCGCCACGGCTCTGGCCCGGGCGCGGGAGAAAGCCGAGGCGGCTGGTCTGCGTATTCGCTGGGTGTTGGCCGACGTAGTCCGCCCGCCCAACCTGCCGCCGTTCGACTACGTCTACGACCGCGGCTGCTACCACGGCCTCCGCCGCCAGCACGCCGCCGGCTACGTCGAGGTCCTCGCGCGGCTCTCCCAGCCGGGCACGCGGATTCTGATCCTGGCCGGTAGCGACAAGGACCAGCGCGAGGGCGGGCCGCCGCAGGTCAAGGAAGAAGAGATTCGCGGCGACTTCACCGACCGGTTCCAGATCGTCGATCTGCGCGAGACGCGCTTCGACACGCGAGACGCGTCGGCTCAAGGAGCAACCGCTTGGTTGATTCTACTGGAACGAAAGCCTGATGGTTCTTCCTGTTCTTGCGGCGCGGAAGAGCAGGATTGAACGGCAGGTGTCTGAGGGTCTGCCTCATACGACCAGCGGCTCGCTGGGCGCGGTGCGGCCGGTCGCGTCTACGGTGACGATCTGGTAGCGGTGCGCCGCCTGTCCAGGCGTGCCGTCTTGGAAGCGGAAGGGCTGTTTCGTCGTCTGCGGCTGGTGCGCCACCCGCCCGAGCGGCGTTGCGTCTCGGTGGATTTCGTAGTGCGTGATGGGATGATCCGCCGCGTAGGCCGTTTGCCAGGTCAGTTCCACCTGCTGCCGGCCGTCGGCAGGGGTGCGGGCACCGGCCACTTCGCGCGGCGCGCCCAGCGGCTGAATTTCGGCTTGGAAGTAGTTGGTCCGGCCCTCCTTGGCTTTCGACGCCAATTGCTCGATCCCGGTACGGTCACCGGCGGCCAACGACTCAGGTCGGACTTGCGCCGCGGAGAGGTTCTGTTCGAGCTGGCAGTGGGCCGAGTCGCGGTCGATGTGTCCGATGCCGATGATCGCCGTAGCGATGCCGGGCGTCGTCAACGAGTACTGGACCAGTGGCCGGCTGGGCAGTTGGGGGGCGCCCACCGCCCGAACCACGTCGGCCGGAGTCCGCGACCAAGTGGCCGGTTTGGTGTACATCGCCCCGTCGGCGAAGACCTTCATGGCGATGATGCCGACGCCTTTGGCCGCCGCCACGGGGATGGCATTGTACTGGTGGCTCTGATACAGCCGGTCGTTGGCATTGATGGCGACCAGCATGGCATCGATCAGACCGTACTCGTCCCGCTGCAAGCACTCGATCATCACCGGCGAGGACGAATGGCTGGAGAAGCCAATGTGGCGAATCCGCCGCTCTTCCTTGGGATTCAGGCCGGTGAGGTTCGTCCCGTCGCGCCAGTCGCGCAGCGCGGCCAACGCGCCGATCCGCTCGGCTTTGGGGTCCGGGGATTCCAGGCCCTCGTAGATCGCGTCGACCTCGGCCAAAGTGTTCAGATTGTGAATCAAAAACAGGTCCAGATACGCCTCGTCGGAATAGTTGCCCTGCCCGTCGCCGAAGACCTGCGAAAGCGTGCGGCGGAGATCGTCGACAGCCGTCGAGCCGGCCGGACCCTGGCTGTGGCCGCGGACCTCCGGATGCGATCCCCGCGCCAAGCGGAGCATGGTCTTGCTGGCGACGTGTATCGAGCGGCGTTTCTTTTCGTCGTAGCCCGGCAGGCCAGGCACCAGATTCAAACGGCGGAAAACGTCGCCAAAGTGGACCTGGCTGGCACCGTAGACGTTCGAGGTGTCGAAGTAGTTCACGCCCAAATCAAGGGCTTTGGCGATGATCGGCTCGGGATCAACCCCCTCGGGCGTCCATTGCAGCGAGGCTTGCCCGCCCAGACCGAGCGTCGTGACCTCCAAGCCGGTGCGCCCCAACGTGCGGGTCATCGGCCGGCTGACTCCGGTCTTTCCGAGTACCAAATGGATGGGACCGAACGAGCCGGCCGCAACGATGGCCGAACTCCCCAGGAAACGGCGGCGAGAGATGCGCGAGGTCATGACTTGAACTCCTTGCAATGGAAAAAGCCCCCAACAAACCGGACGAACCCAGCACACGCTGCGATGCTGCTTGCCGCCGCACGGCAGTGGAGCATCGAGCTGCAACTCCCTCTATTTTCACGGCGCGGCTGGCTGGGGCCACCCCCCGAGCCTATGGGTCACGGATCCGCCTAAGGAGTTGACCGTGGCCTTCGGACAACAGCGAATTCTTCGCGCTAATGCATTCCTTAGAGTTCTCATGCTGGCGATCTGGCCGCCGGACACTACAACAAGGTTTGTTGCGCGGGAGAGCAAGATTGAACGGCGCGGCGGGCGGCAGCACGTTGTGATTGGAGGGTCGTGCCGAGGTGGCGGCGGCACCAGGCCCCCACCTGTTTGATGGGTACCTGTTCCAGCGCCTGCCCGATCAGCTCGGCTG
>REEF01001065.1 GCA_007695205.1 Planctomycetaceae bacterium | reverse complement strand
GCCGCCGCCCAACCCGCCCCCCTCCTCGTCGAAGCCGCCACCCATGCCGCCGCCACCGGTGGGAGGGTTCACGCGGACTTGACGGATTTCCACGGGCAGCGCTGAATTCCCGAACTGGGCCAGCAGACGATGGATTCTCCGTTGGTCCACCAACAGCCGCAACCGTACGGGCATCCGTTTGGCGACCACTAGGAACGCATCCTCCGGCGAACCGGCGGCCATGGCGTCACGCAAGCGTTGAGCGGGAAGCGGCGTATATTCGTTGTCGACATAGCGAAAGTTGGCGGGATCCCTGCTGGCCGGTGACCGGGCGCCCATCATGTCGTCGCCTTCCATGCCGTTGCCCATCATGCTGCCGCCCATGCCGCCACCCATCATGCCGCCGCCCATCATGCCGCCGCCCATCATGCCGCCGCCTTCTTCACCGTACCCCCCGTACTCATCGCCATATCCACCGTACTCGTCCATGCTGCCTTCCATGCCCATACCACCCATACCACCCATGCCGGCAGCACCTCCCAGCCGAGTGATCTGTCCGGCTCGTCCCACAGCACTAGGTCCGATCAGAATGGACTCGATGGTTTTCACGACGGCTTCGTGTCGCGATTCGGCGCCTTCGTTGGTGTTTCGGATGATATACATCAGCGCGGTCAATACCCAGAGATCCTCCTGGGCGTACAATAATTGCAACGTGGTTGGCGCTTGGTCCGGTTGCCCCGACCAATCAAAGTGAGAGCCCAGCAAGCGAGCCT
This sequence comes from Planctomycetaceae bacterium, assembly GCA_007695205.1. GTDB lineage: Bacteria > Planctomycetota > Planctomycetia > Pirellulales > Pirellulaceae > SKKK01. Next base: position 3,295 of record REEF01001065.1, on the reverse strand, counting down.
GGTCTCCCGATGGCCACTCGACAAGTGGCGGTTTTTCCGCAGTTCTGCTCGCCGTTCCGGTGCCGGGTCGTGCTGTGCCTGCCCCGGGCCGAGCGGGAGACATTCCTGGCGATCCCATCGGCCCCATGCCCATACCGTCCACATCGGACATGCCGCCCATCGCACCTCGGCCAGGAGCCCATCGCGAGTTGATCAAGACGGCCAACCTGGGCAGCAGCCGTTCGACATAGTTGGCGTATCGTTGACGAAAGTCAACTTTCAGTTCCTGCGGCTGCGGCGTGGGGAACGGCACTTTCAGTTCGATGGGCTTCAACGGTCGCACGGCGTTGACGAAATCGCTGCCCAACTCCCCAGGCCATCGCAAGATCGTCTCCTGGTGCGAGAACTGGGTCTGCCAGGCCTCGACGACCTTTTGAAGGGCTTCGTCCAGCAGGCGATCCATCTGGGCATTGGAGTGTTCGTTTGGCGGCGCCGGCTTTGTTCTCAAAGTATTCGCCGATCCGAACGAGGTTTTGATCTTTCCCAGATTCTCATCGAATTCGTTCTTCAAGCTGCTGCGCGCCGTGTACCAGCTAAACATGCTGACCAGCATGATCACACCGCAGCCGATCCAGAAAATGTGCTTCGAAAGCGCACGAAGGATGACTTTTACTTGGTCCATGACGATCAGTCTCCCGGTTCAGTAGTGAGCGGTAATTCGTTATCACCGGCGACGGCGTCTTCGTCGTCGGCCCAGTCCATTTGCTCGTCGTCTTCGTCCATCAGGGCCTGCTCGCGAGCTCGCAGTCGTTCGGCCAGCAGCCTTTCCTGCCAACAGAACTGGACAACGAACGAGTACTTGGGCGCCGGGAAGAAGCGCGGGTTTTCGGCTTCCTCGTCCACCCCTGGCTTGGTACGAGGTTTTTTCGGCGATCCCGTTTGGGGTTGCTGGCCTCCGCCGAAGCCTCCCAGTCCTTCCATGCCTGCCCCCATCCCCATGCCGGGTCCCGTCCCCATGCCCGGTCCCATAGTACCACCGGGCTTGCCGGCAGGAGGCTCATAATAAGGGTTGGGTATGCGATGGTTATGATCGATCAGACGTTCGACCGCCAGGATCGCATATCCGATCCCCAGTTCTTCCATGGTGAACTCTTCCAGCGCCTCGCCCAGTTCGATCGGCAAGCTGAGCGTGCCCTCGCGCAGATTCTTCAGCAGGGTATCGCGGACGTGTGTACCCGCCCAGGTCTCGGGGTCTTCGTTGAAGAAATGGTAACCTCGCAATTCGATGACCCAACCCGGCCCCTCGGGCCCCGTGATCGCATCCAGATCGAACTCGGCGAGCGCCGCTTCGATCACCGCTTCGGCCTCGGCGTCGACGATGGGCGCTACGCCTTCGGCTCCCGCCTCCTGGTTGTCGCCGTCGTTGCCTGATGGACCGCCGGGAACATCCAGCGACTGGCCGCCGGCCTCATCGCGGCCTGCCTCACCGTCAGCCTCACCGTCAGACTCTTCATCCACTTCACCATCCAGCGGCACCTCCGCTTCGACCGGCAAGGCCTCGACCGGTCCCACCGTCGCGGCGATTTTGCCCTCCTGACGCAGTAACTCCTCGACATACTTGCGTTTGACGGTCGGGGAAAACCAATTAGCCAGATCCTCGAAGAACTGGGACTCGACATATTCGATGTGCAGATCCCGCCGCTGGGAAATCGGGATGACTCGCGGATCGGGAATCTGATTCGGCGCGAAATTCTCGTCGACCGGCAACGCTCGATTGATCGCCTTCATCAACTCCAGCCACAACAAACGCCGATCCGAATTGCCGGACAGCTCCTCGCCCAACGCAGCCAATTCCTCCAACCGCGTCAGACGTTGGCGGTCTTCCGTATCGAAATTGGAGCTGAGCGTCTGGACACTGCCAACTTCCGACATGGCTTGTTCCCAGGTAACCTGGTCGAATCGTGTCGTCGGATGAACCTTGTACCACTCGTTGTATTCGAAGAAGAAACTGACCGCGAATGCCAGCATCAAGGCACCGGCTGTCGCGACGGCCCACGGCTTCTTCGATCGGATCAACCGTTCGGTGATGATCTCTTTGGGCAACAGATTCGTCTGCAGCTTGGCACGCCCCAGTCCCTGCAAGCAGAGCCCGTAGCAGATCGCGAACGAGGCCATGTTCTCCTTGAACTTGGGGGAACTCATGACCTCCTGGCCAGCCAAGCGCGCTGCCCAGGCCTGTTTCTCCACGTCGACCAACGGATATCCCAGGTTCTTGGACAGGTACTGCTGTAGCCCCGGCAATTTGACCGCATTGCCCAAAGCGACGATCCCGCCAATCTTCGCTCGCCGATCGATGTTCTGGAAGAAACCGATCGAACGCTGGACTTCCGTCAAAAAGTCACTGAACACCGGACGCATGGCCTGAATCACCGCCTTGGGGTCCTCCGCCTCCCGCACATTCCGCTTCAAGTGTTCGGCCTTGGCAAAGGTCAGCTTCAATTCCTTGGTCAACTGCTTGGTGAAATGACTTCCCCCCAAAGGAATGCTTCGCTGCCAAACACGAAAACCGTTGGTGACCACCAAATCGGTGGTGTCTGTGCCGACGTTCAGGGCGACGTACGAGTCGGGTGGGCTGTCCGCATCGTACATGTCGTCTTCCATCGCCTCGGCCAAAAGGGTGTGGGCCAGGAAGTTGTACGCGCATAGCGGCGCCAATTGGATGTGATGGATCTCCATGTCGGCCGACAAATAGGGCTGCAATGCCGCGTAGACCTGATCTCGCTTCATCGCGAACAGACCGATCTCGGCTTCCATCAGAAAACCATCCACCTCGCTTGCCCCGCCCATCATCTGGAAGTCCCAGATAACCTCTTCTAGTGGGAACGGGATCTGCTGTCGAGCCTCGAATCGCACGATCTCCGGCAACCGCTTCATGTCAACCGGGGGCGGTTGAAAGAATCGGGCCAAGCCGTTCTGGCCCGGTACCGAGACGGCCACGCGATCCCCGCGGACTTGATTGCGGTCCAAGAACTGCGTCAACGCCTCGCGAATCAATTGCTGCGGATTCGCGTCCGGTTGGCTGAGAATCTTTGGGTGTTCGATATAATCGAAGGCTGTCGCCACCAGCATGCTGTTTTCCGAGTCATACTCGCAGCGCAGCGCCTTGAGCGCACAATGGCCGATGTCGATGCCCCAAACACCTGATTTAGCAGCCATGACCAATCCTCAAACTAGCTTTCCGTCGAGTGGTAATTTGGTGATCCTTGGGTCACCTGCAGCGAGCCGACCGTCAGACGAGAAAATGGGGCACACCGCA
>REEF01000244.1 GCA_007695205.1 Planctomycetaceae bacterium | reverse complement strand
GTGATATCGCGCTCGTCCCATAGGTATTGCACGGGAACTCTTTTCGTTTGCTTTGTAAGCGGTACGTTAACGGCACCCTTCTCGGGTAGCGGCGCACCGTGGCCACGGTCACGCCGTTCGCCTGGATGTAGTGCTGGATTATCGCTCAGCGCCGACTGCTTCGAAGAACCGATCCCAGGCGTCCTGATTGATTCGCTGGCGCTGACGCCCTGTGGACCCCGGTCGTCCTGCCGGGCCTGGCAGGCATTGCGGGCGCGCCGGATCGATTCTTGCCGGCTGGACGGGCGGCAGACCCTCGTAGGCTCGAAGACATTCGAGAGCTAGCTCCATCGATACGATCATCGCCTCATGGGTAAGCTGAGAGTGCATAGGCTCCATGACGACCAGCATCGAATCCTGCATCCCGAACACAGGCCTGCGGTACGGTTCATGCGGCCAATTCACAAGCAACAGGATTAGCCAGTCAGCGCGTTTCAGTCCGCCCTGATCAATGACGGTTGCCTGGAGGTCGAATAGAATGTAGGGGCTGTATCGCCCGGAACTGACGCCGGACTGCCGAAGATCAAGCAATCGAGGCGCCACGACCAGCGTGATCGGATGATCATCGGCTCCCCGACAGCGGGAGCGTACCTCCACACGCTCCAGTGCATCCACCATCATACGTCTGGCCGGAAACTGGCCCTGCCAGTTGTGTCGACCGGAGGCGGCCATCATCTCCGGTGCCTCTACCACGATCTCGGGCCAGGAATCGAAGCATCCCCGCTCATCGTACTGCGCTGCGAAGTCCTCCAGCGGCGCGGGTGGCGAGCGCAGCTCGACGAATGGCTGGGCGCAGCCCTGCAGCGCTAGCGCGACGACAAAAGCTGCGATCGAAACCAGAAACTTCTGAATCATTGCGTTTGGCTCAAAGTCCCGATGATGAACAGGCGACGCCGAAAGCTGTTCCGAATCCGGAACAGGGCTGGCTATAGGTATTGGTGGACCAGCCGTGGCGCGCCAATTGGTTACCGCCGATAGCGTGTAGTTCCGCCGCGTAAGCATGCCGGATGGCAAGCCCTCAGGACCTCGAAAGCCTATTTCAATCCATGCCAAAGCGCGTCTTGAAATAGGATCGGTTGACAGTCTGCGGCTGCCGACTGGCTCCGTGCGGCAAACATTGCAGACGATCCGGATCGATCATGAACGGGCGAAGAGCCGGCTTGCCATCTTTTTCTCGTAGACATTCCAGCGCCAGCTCTATCGCGAGAATCATCGCTTCATGCGTCAGGTAAGCATACTCTGACTCCTTCTGTTTGTGTCGCGAGTCTATGCTCCAGCCGCTGCCCCGGAAAGGCTCATAGGGCCAATATACCCTCAGCCTGATGAACCAATGATCTACGGGCCGCATCTGTTCAGCCATCACCGTCACGCCGAGGTCAAAAGAGACACGCGGCTGGAAAACGAACGTAGAGACCTGACTGTCGCCGAAGTAAAGCCTGCGTGGCTCCAATACGAGCGTTAGGTCGTAATCGGTCGCATCGCGACAACGTGACCGCACAGTCACTCGCTCAAGCGCCTCCTGCATCATGCGCCGCGCGGCATACTGACCGGGCCATCTGCCGTGCTGTTCTGCCGGCATGGACTCTGCCGCATCAATCTGCAGAGTAGGCCATTGGTCATGACAGATCTGCCGATCATGCGCGGCGGCGTAGGCATCGACGGGCACCTCTGCACTTGCATCAATCACGATGACGCCGCTTGCGCACCCCTGTAGCCAGGTCATGAACACTAGCAGGAGTAGTAAAGCTAGCACGCCTCTGTGCATGGGCATTCGCTCCATCCTTAGATCCCCCTAACATCCTGATCGAGGTACATGATCGACATAGACCTTGCACCATCCATGTCCGCCGAACCCGGACTTAACAAGCTTGGAGTCCGGTGAGAACATTTTTGCCAGCATGCCGCCGTTGATGAAATCCCAATCTCCCTGAAACGGCCTTATTCCCGCTGTTGCTACGTTCCCGATCGGCAGCGATGCAACACTGACTTTCCCAGTCATGCCCCAAGACGCAAGGTTATTCCCGTCAATGGCGCCCAAGCTATGCGCCGAGAAGTCCGTCCCTGCCGCGGTGTAGGCGTAGTGAAAAGCACTTGCTGTGGGAAGTCCTTGGTAACTGAGAACGATGTCTACGCCATCGAACAGCCAGCCTTTGCGTCCCCGGAAGCTGACGCCGTGTAGTTCATTTTCTTCCCCGTGCCAACGCGAGCCCGATGCGAGATTGCCCCCGCCCGACATTGCCATCAACCCCAGGTTGAAGTCGAACCAGTTCATACCGTTCTTCTCGGCGAAGCGGGCAACATACTGCCGGGTCATTTGATCCGTGTACTGCTTGTAGCCGAACTTGAACACCCCGGTCCAGCCCTGCTGGGCATGGGCGTGCACGGAGCCCGTGGCCAGGGCGACATAGGCCGCCAGGCGCGGCTCGTGGGCGGCGAGTACGCCCGCGCCGGCGCGCAACCCCGCGGCCTTCAGACTCGGTGTGCCGGTGGCGCCGTTGGTGAAGCCGGCCGTCAGCGAGGCCATGAGGCCGCCATAGAGGCCCGCTCGCAGATCGTTGCCGGAGCTCAGGAACCCGCCAACGAAGCCAGCCATGAAGGCCCCGCCCCAACCCTGCATGCCGGGGACGAACTGTACTGCGATCGGCAGGATCGCCCCGAGCGAGCGGCGTAGCGCCCGGCCGAACTTCTTGATGAAATACCCGCTCGGATCAGTGTACGACAGCGGGTTGTTGCCCACATAGGCGTAGCGGTTCATCCCCTGGGCGCTGCCGGGGTACTGCACGAATGGATCGGGTGACAGAAACCGCCCGATCTCCGGGTCATAGACCCGCCCGCCCATGTGGATGAGCCCCACGTGGTCGATGTGCTCGTGGGCGGTGAAGCCGCGGCGCAGCCACTGGGCGTGCAGGAACGTCCCCGCCCCGGGGGTGATCCAGTTGCTCGGCGGGCGGCGCTTGCCCCAGGCGTCGTGGGCCAGCGTCTCGGTGCCGCCGCTCGACTATCAGGGTAACCAGTGGGCTGGTGGGGTTCCGTCGCGCCAGTATTCGCCGTACACAAGGATTGTATCGCTGCCGGGCTGAATCACTTCCTGAATGAGCTCGTAATCCGGGAACCTGGGGATTTCGTCGGACAGATGATCCATATAGGCGCTCATAAGCTCACCCTTGAGTTCGCAGCGTTCGTTGAAAATCGCATAGATTGCTTGTCTGTCCTGGATTCTGATTCCAGAGCTGGGTGCGATGCGGGACACTCGAAACGCCGCCACTTGATTCAAGATGGTCACTTTCTCGTCTTCGGTGGTAGCGTCCGGCCACATCAGCTGAGCTCCAGCTATACAGTCTGCGCGCATAGGTAGCTCGCCCGCGGTGCACGAACTCAGGACAAGCGCGCACACCAACATCGCTGGCGACAGGTGCGTGACCGTCATGGCTGGGCCTCTCTGCGGCGGTATACGTTAATGTAGGTATGGCGAGCGTTATTGTGAGTCGTTGCCTGAGGAGGAATGCGCACGTTCCACCTGTGCCCGCCAGCTGATGGAACCTGAGCGCTCAGCTGCAAGACCGTGGTGCGATCCTGCCAAAGGAGCCGACCGGTTTCCACCGTGTAAGTGATCGGCCTAAACCAGTCCGGATGTGCGATGGATGCACCGATGGACCCGTTCACGGTCAATGGCTCTTGGAATACGCGTGCTACCCATCTCTGGGTCGCGGGAAATGCATCGCTCTTGAATTCCAATGCAATCTCGGAGCCGGCATCGAAAGAGCTGTACGCCCCTGGTTCCACCTGCCCAATGAACTCCCAGTCCTCGGCAGAGATACCGGCAAGTCTTCTGGAAACATGATTGCGCGCCGAATCATGGTTGAACCTGCTGACAAACGCCGCCGTCCAGGCTCCATTGGCGAACTTGCCCCCGCCGATGGCGCTGGCCGTCCCGCCCACCGTGGCCGCAGCCGCCATGCGCGCAATCTTCGCCCCCTCGCCGCCTGTGCCATAAGGACCAGCCACCCG
>REEF01000604.1 GCA_007695205.1 Planctomycetaceae bacterium | reverse complement strand
TTTCAGGTGAGCATCTGTGTCACCACTTGGTCCCGCTCGGCGCTCGGGACCCACCACTTGGTCCCGCTCGGCGCTCGGGACCCACGGCTTGGTCCCGCTCGGCGCTCGGGACTCACGGCTTGGTCCCGCTCGGCGCTCGGGACCCACGGCTTGCAACTATGGGGTTAATTCTGACGCGAGGCGACGGCTGCGAGCTCTGCGGAGCTGGGGAAGCAGCTCTGGAAGGGGGCGACGAGCCGCTTCTGGATGACCTGCAGGATGCCCCGAGCGACTTCTTCTTTCGGGCCCGCTAACGCATCGATCAGGCTGCCCTTGCGGTCGATAATCTCGACCTGGTTGCGTCGGGAGTTCATGGCTGCCGGGCCGTTCAAGACCATCAAGTCGCAGCTTTTCTTTTCCAGCTTGACCAAAGCCCGCAACCGTTGGTCCTCGGTTTCCAAGGCAAACCCCACGATCCATTGATCCGGTCGTTTGGTCGAACCCAAGGTGGCGACCACATCGGGGGTCTCGATCAATTGCAGCTCCAGTGGGTTTCCGGTCTTTGCGATCTTATGCGAGGCGACGCGAATCGGTCGATAATCGCAGGGGGCGGCCGCTGCGATCAGCCCGTCGCATCCGGGAAAGACTCGCTGGCAGGCATCCAGCAGATCTTCGGTCGAGACCACGGGGACAACCTCGGCTCGCGAGGGATAATTGATTTCGACCGGCCCACTGATGATCACCACTTGATGCCCCAGATCCAGCGCGGCCTGGGCCAGGCTGCGGCCCATGCGTCCGCTGGACCCATTGGTCAGGTATCGGACCGGATCCAGGTACTGCCGAGTCGGCCCCGAAGTGATCATCATGCGCGCCATGGCGGTCAACTCAACTTTCAGGGCAACAAACGATCGATGGCGTCCAGGATCTGCTGGGGATCAGCCATCCGTCCAGGCCCGCTGGCTCGGCAACTGAGCCAGCCGTCTTGGGGGTCGATGAAGTGCACCCCGTCATCACGCAATTGCTGCACATTGCGTCGGACGGCCGGTTGGTTCCACATCACCGTGTTCATCGCGGGCGCGATAACGACCGGTCCGGGGAAAGCCAGGTACAAGGTGCTGAGCAGGTCGTCGGCGATCCCGTGAGCGGCTTTGGCCAGGAAATTGGCGGTCGCTGGCGCAACGCACATCACATCGGCTTTGTCGGCCAACGACACGTGGCCGCCCAGCGGGTACTCGGGGTGATCAAACAGGCTGTTGCAGACCGTTCGTCCCGTCAACGCCTCGAACGTGGTCGCACCGACGAATCGGGTGGCCGCCTCGGTCATCACGACGGTCACCCCCGCACCGGCTTGGACCAATCGGCTGACCATCGCCGCTGTCTTGTAAGCAGCGATGCCGCCCGTCACGCCAATCAACAATTCATGGCCGTTCATCAGTCGTCGAAGTCCAGTTCGTCCATCACGATGGGCATTTCGCCCGTGATCCGGACTTCGCTTGAGGAGTCCAGGAAGATCTTGTCCTGCAGGATTTCCTGCAACACGATCTCCATTCTGTCACTGGGCGCGTTGGCGATCAGCGGCCGACTGCCTCGATTCAATTGGACCAGTCGTTTCTGGATTAAGGTCGACAGCTTGAAACGTCCACCCACCTTGTTGACGATCTCTTCTTCTTTCAGTTCATCATGCATCAGTCTTTGTCGCTCCTATTGGCTTGGAGAATATCGCATATTTCGCTCACCGCCCGTTCGACGGTATCGTTGACAACTTCGTATCGGTAGCGGTCCATCAGTGCCATTTCGCCCCTGGCGACTTCCAGACGGCGCTGGATGGCGGATTCCGAATCGGTACCCCGATCACGCAAACGGCGTTCCAGTTCGGTCATCGAGCCTGGATGCAGGAAGATGGTGATCGCCTGGGGTTGTTGCTGGACGACGGTCTGAGCGCCTTGGACGTCGATCTCTAAGACTACCCATTTTCCTTCGGATAGACCAGACGCCGTCTCGCTGCGCAATGTCCCGTAATAATCGCCCGCAGCGAATACCTCCTTGAATTCCAGGAATTCGCCGTTCGCCTGGCGTTGGAGGAATTGCTCGCGACTCAGGAAGTGGTAGTCCTGCCCATCGATCTCGCCGGGTCGAGGCGAGCGGGTGGTCGCTGAGACGCTCAGCTTCAGCGGCAACGGGCAAACTTGCAGCAGCCGCCGCACCACCGTCGATTTCCCCGCGCCCGAGGGGCCAGAGATGATCACCAGTTTTCCGGGATTCGAGACGTTCATCAGTTACCCTGTTATTCGACATTCTGGATCATCTCGCGCATCCGCTCGATGGCCGTTTTGATCTCGACCACATGCCGAGCCAGTCCGGCATCGTTGGCTTTCGAGCCGATCGTGTTGGCCTCGCGCAATAACTCCTGGATCAAGAACTCCAGCTTGCGTCCGCAGTTCTCCTCGACCGCCGCGACCGTCGCAAATTGTTCCAGGTGGCTGCGCAACCGGACGATCTCCTCCGAAATATCGCAGCGGTCCGCATAAATGGCCACCTCGCGAATCACCTCGGCGGGCTTCACTTTGACCTCGAATTCGGCCAGCAATTTGCCCACTCGATCGATCAATCGCTGCTGGTAGCTCTCGGCCAGCGTCGGTGCCAACTGTTGGATCTGTTCCAGTTGCTGGGTGATCGCTTGGCAGTTTGCCTCGATCGCCATCGCCATGGCAGCGCCTTCTTCACGCCGCATCTGCGAGAGATCTTCCAAAGCCTGCAACAGCGTGCTTTCGATCCACGGCCAAAAATCCTCGACCGAAGTAACGGTTCCCGCGCCTTCGTCCACCACGCCCGGTAACAAGAGCAATTGGTCCAGCCGAACAGGCTGCTGGATGCCCCACTGCTGGTTCATCTGCTGAAGTTGTTGGCGGTATCCGTTCAACACGGCTTGATTCAGGCGAAAATCCTCGGGGGTCGGCTCACGTTCGATCCGGATATTCACCTGGATCGTCCCTCGACGAATCTTTTGCTTGATCAACGCCTCGATACGCGATTCCAAGGCATTGAATCCTTCATTGATCCGAGTGGAGACTTTCAGGAAGCGATTGTTCACCGCGCGAACCTCGACCCGCACCATCGCATGCTCGCGCTGGTTCTGCGCTTCGCCATGACCGGTCATGCTCAGCAGCACAGGCGATCTCCTGGCATCAACCGAATGCATCCAAGGGGAAAATGGCCCGTCAGTCTTCCGCCGGTGGATCTTCGGTTGGTGGAGCTGGTGTCTGGTCGTCGTCTAACTCCAGCATCGGCAGCGAGTCGTCCAACAGGCCCCCGGTTTCCAGGCCGGTTGCATCCAGGCCCTCGGTACCGTCCAGACCCGGCGTGGTGACGTTGATGTCCGCCGCGCCGGCTTGATCGGTCCCGAACCTGTCATCGGTCCCCAAGAATCTGATCGCTGCCATGCACATCAGAATCCAGAGAGTGGCTGTTACCATGGTGACACGAGTAAACGTATCGCCGGCCTTGGCGCCAAAAGCACTTTGGCCACCCATGCCACCCAACGCACCTGTGAGCCCGCCGCCTCGGCCCCGCTGGACCAGCACTAGCAGGATCAAAAACAGCGACAGGAAGAACAGCACGATGCCGAACACGTATTGCCAGAAACTGGCAGCCAACAGAACTGGAAACATCACCTGATCAACTCCCTTGAAGAGAAATCCTACTGCTTAGGAAACGGCCGCCCGGATGATCTTCGCAAAACTGTCTGCCTTCAGACTGGCGCCACCCACCAGTGCGCCGTCGATGTCGCTGATGGCCAGCAGTTCGGCCGCATTGTCGGCAGTAACACTGCCACCATACTGGATGCGGATCTGATCGGCAATCGCCGCGCCATAGCGGCCAGCCATCATCCCCCGCAACTTCGCATGCACCTCGCCAGCCTGGTCCACCGTCGCGACGACGCCCGTACCGATCGCCCACACAGGCTCGTACGCAATGACCACCTGAGCCGCCTGATCGCTGGGAACCCCGGCCAGCGACCCGAAAAACTGTTCCGCTACGATGTCTGCTGTCTTATTCGCCTCGCGCTCGTCCAACGTTTCGCCCACGCAGACGATCGGCGTTAATCCGGCCGCAAACGCCGCGTGAACCTTGCGGCAAACGTCCTCGTTCGATTCGCCCAGGATGTGACGCCGTTCGCTGTGACCCAGGATCACATAGCGACAGCCTACATCCAAGAGCATCGCGGCACTCAATTCGCCCGTAAAGGCCCCCTTGGCCTGGTGGTACATATTCTGAGCACCCAATGCGACCGACGAACCCTGCACGGCCGCGCTAACCGCATCCAGATAAACGCTCGGCGGACACACCGCCATGTCGACCCCATCTACTCCCGCGACCGCTTGACGCAATGCCTCGACTAACTGGACTGCCTCGCTGCGGGTCGTGTTCATCTTCCAGTTACCAGCGATAAAAGGACGTCGGACCATGTTGCTTCCTGTGTTGCTTCCTGTAAGGATGGAGTGCCCCGAACGGAGGTTCGGATCATCTCGGGTTCGTAATCATCGACGCAGGCGTACGTGACCGAGCTCGCCCCATGCGCCCCGATCGATTTCGCTAATATATACGCCCCTTCAAGCCAGTGTATCACAATCCCTAAGGTTCCGTCGAGCCCATGCGGGGCAGTTGCCTTGCAAATTTGTAGATGTGTGAAGCGGTTCATGGGCGATGGGTTCAGGTGGCAAACGGGCCGTGTCGATCTTGACTGAAAACGGCAGATGACGTATTTTCCCCTCCACGCTATTTTGGCATCCGGGAATGAATCCCGGCTCATCGGATTTTGCACGCAAGGAAGCGAACCATGCATAAATCGATCCCGCAGCATCGAAACGTCGATTGCTCTGCTCCCAGTTCGGTGCCTCTGCTTGACGTCAACCGCGGTAATGCGGCGTTGCGCGAGGAATTCTTGGCTGCGATCGCAGCCGTCTGCGATTCGGGCCGTTTCTTGTACGGACCGGACGTGCAGGAGTTTGAAGGGGCATTCGCAGCAATCTGCGACGCCCGCCACGCGATCGGATGCGCTTCGGGCAGCGACGCGCTGCTGCTGGCATTGATGGCGTACGATATCGGGCCGGGCGACGAGGTGATCACGTCCAGTTTCACGTTTTTTGCCACGGCCAGTTGCATTTGGCGTTTGGGGGCCTGTCCGGTCTTCGTGGATATCGAACCGGATGGTTTCAACCTGGACCCCGAGCGGATCGAAGCAGCGATCACACCGGCCACCAAGGCGATCATCCCGGTGCATCTGTTCGGCCAGTGTGCTGAGATGGACGCGATCAATGACATCGCGGTACGTCATGGATTGAAGGTGATCGAAGATGGAGCTCAGTCGGTCGGTGCCGAGTATCGAGCTCGTCCGGCCGGTTCGATCGGCGACATCGGTTGCTTTAGTTTCTACCCGACGAAAAACCTGGGCGGTTTCGGTGATGGCGGGATGCTGACAACCAACGACGACGATTTGGCTCAACGGCTCCGACAATTGGCGGCCCATGGAATGCAACCCCGTTATCACCACCCCATGGTGGGTATTAACAGCCGCTTGGATTCGATCCAAGCGGCCGTGCTGAACGTCAAACTGACTCGGCTGGGCCGCTGGTCCAGTCAACGGCGAGCCAACGCGGCCATGTATCACCGCTTGTTTGCCGAATCGGGGTTGGATCGGTGGTTGGTGATGCCCGAACAACTGCCGCAACGTTATCACGTGTGGAATCAGTTCACATTGCGCGTTCCCGACGGTCAACGCGATGTACTGCGGGCTCGGTTGACCGAAATGAATATCGGCACCGAGGTCTATTATCCGATCCCGTTGCACCAGCAGGAATGCTTCCAGTCGCTGGGGTACGAGCCGGAAAGTTTGCCGGAGACCGAACAGGCGGCACGAGAAGTGCTAAGCTTGCCGATCTTCCCGGAACTGACCGCATCCGAGCAGCAACTGGTCGTTTCCAGTATCGCCCAGGCATGTCAAACGCGACGTGCGGCGGCCTGATCGACAAGCGTTGCTGCGGGTTTCGCGGTGTTTTCCGATCGCCTAAAATCAGGTCTGTCGCCGGGCATGGGACTCAACAGACCTTTTTTTGGGAGACGATCGGATGATCCATCATACCACCAGAACTCGTCGCGAATTCTTCCTGGCAGCCGCGGCAGCGACCGCGGCGACCTCGATGGCCAGCTTTATCCCGGATCGAGCGTTGGGCCGATCCGGATCGGTGTCGCCGGGCGAGAAGATCACCTTAGGAATCATCGGCATCGGGCCTCGTTGCACCTACAATCTACGCCCCATGTTGCAGTTCGATGACGTCCGCTGCGTCGCCGTTGCCGACGTCCAAGCCACGCGGCGCCAAGCGGGCAAACAACTGGTCGACCAGCACTACGGAGACGGCGATTGCGTCGTCTACCGGGATTTTCGCGAATTGCTGGATCGGCCAGATATCGATGCGGTGATGGTCGCCACGGGCGACCGCTGGCATGCGGCGGCTTCCATCCTGGCAGCAGAAGCCGGAAAGGACGTGTACAGCGAGAAACCGTGCGGCATCACCATCGCCGACTGCCAAGCCCTGGCTGATACCATGCACCGCCAGCAACGGGTATTCCAGGCGGGCACACAGCGCCGTAGCGTTCCCAATTTCCAACACGCAGTCCAACTGGCCCAAACCGGCAAATTGGGCAAACTGCACACCTTGCACGCGTCCATCTACATCCCGGTGCTGGACAATACCTGGTTGCCCGCTCAACCTTTGCCTCCGCCAGATGAAGTGGACTGGAATCTGTGGTTGGGCCCAGCGCCCTGGCGACCGTTCAATCAGCGGTATGTGGACGGCGGATGGCGAGGTCAATGGGATTTCGATTCCGGGGCCCGCGTGCTGGACTGGGGCGCCCATACGGTCGACTTGTGCCAATGGGCCAATCAGGCGGATGACACGATGCCGATCCGCTACGAACCGGGCGAGCAGAATATCGTCTGCCATTATGCGAACGGAGTGCGGTTGGTGATCGACTTTTTGCCCGAGCCGTTCGGAGACCGATCGCCGCACTACATCACCCGCTTGGGAACCTGCCCCGTTCGGTTTATCGGCGACGAGGGGTGGGTCGAGACGGGTGATGAAGGCGAGATCGTTGTCCAGCCCGAGTCGCTGCAGAAAGAGCTGCCAACGACCCGCCGGGTACGCGGTTTGGACGTGTCGGCCCATTCCCGCGAATTCTTCGATTGCATGCGTTCCCGAGACACCACGTCGACGAATCCGGACGTGATGCGACGATCGCACATCGCCTGCCACGCGGCGGCCATCGCCTGGGTGTTGCAACGCCCACTGCGATTCGATCCGGTCAAGGAAGTGTTCCTGGACGACGATCAGGCCAATCTGCTGTGCTGCCGACCGGATCGCCGCTGGAGCGTGTAGCCAGAACTTTCCAATTTTCCAACGAACATTTGGGCAACGAGGGTTCTTTGAGACCTTTTGAATATCACAATCCGGTACGTATCGTCTTCGGAGCGGGCGCTTTCAAGCGGTTGGGCGACGAGGCTGCGGCGATTGGCAACAAGGCGCTGGTGGTGTCCTACGCGGACGAACCTGCGCTAACAAAGAGCCTGCAGCGCGGCGTCCAGCAACTGGTCGATAGCGGCATGCAGGTGACGACCTTCTTCCAGGTGCAACCGAACCCCGAGGTGCAGATGGTCCAGCGGGGTGTCGAATTGGCTCGGGACATCGCGGCTGATTGCGTGATCGGCATCGGTGGTGGCAGTGTGATGGATACGGCCAAAGCGATCGCGGCCGGTGTCGATTATCAGGGCAGTGATCTCTGGAACATGGTGAACAGCCGCCACGATCAGGATCAGGTCGTGCCGCCCCAGTCGGCCCTGCCGACGCTGATGGTGCCGACGCTGGCCGCCACGGGCAGCGAAATGAATAATTGCGCGGTGCTCAGCCATCGCGAACGGGGCGAAAAATCGTACATCTGGAGCGATTGCCTGTTCCCGCGGACGGCGATCCTGGACCCGCGATTGACCTACACCCTGCCGCCGCTGCAGACGGCTTGCGGCGGCGTGGATACGATCTCGCACGTGATGGAGATCTATCTGAACGGGCAGGACCAGTCGGATCTGTTGCATGCCTGGCAGGAAGGGTTGATGCGGACGGTGATCGAAAACCTGCCCGCCGCGCTGGCCGATCCGCGCGATCGTCATGCTCGAGAAGAATTGATGTGGTGCGCCTCGTGCGCGATCAACGGCTGGGCCTCGCCCGGAGACCCCTGGACTCCCATGCATCAGATCGGACACGTGCTGACCGCCCGTCATCAGGTGAATCATGCCACCTCGCTGGCGTTGGTCATGCCGGCTTGGATGGACTTCTTCAAGACGATCAAGCCCGAACGGTACTTTCGGCTGGCACGGCGTGTGATGCAGGTGGATCCGCATCGCAGGACACGCGAACAGATCATCGACCAGGGGATCGACGCTTTTCGTCAGTTTGTCGAACAAGCGGGCCTGCCGACACGGTTGTCTCAAGTCGGCATCACCCAAGATGATCTGGGCCCGATTCTGGACGATGTGCGGCGGATCAGCTTCAACGCTCGCGGACAACTGACCTGCAACCCCGCGGTGACCGAACAGCAACTGACGACGATCCTGGAAAAATCGCTTTAACAGGAGCCACGATGAATTCGTGTCGCGTTTCGCGGAAGGGGTCGGGAGTCGTTTTCGGGCGAGCCGCTTAGCATGTGGTTGATCGTTGCCCGAAAACGACTCCCGACCCCGTGCGCTGGAGTTCACGATTCATCGTGCTGGTCCGCGTCGCCTTCCACGAGACACGATGAATCGTGAACTCCAACCGACGGCTCGGACAGCGTCGAGGAACAGCCTTTGCCGTCCAAAGCCTTGCGGAGGTAGCGGCCGGTATGGGAATCGGGGTGGTCGGCGATCGCCTCGGGGGGGCCTTCTGCCACGATGCGTCCTCCTTCGTCGGCGGCGCCGGGTCCCAGATCGATGATCCAATCGGCAGCGCGCATGAGCTGCAAATTGTGCTCGACGATGATCAACGAATGCCCGACGGCCAGCAGGGCTTCGAAACAATCGAGCAACTGGACGATATCGGCGAAGTGCAGCCCGGTGGTCGGTTCGTCCAACAGGAACAGGGTGCGGTTACGGCGTGCCCCCGACATGTAAGCGGCCAATTTCAGCCGCTGGGCTTCACCGGACGAAAGCGTGTTGGCCGGTTGTCCCAGCCGTAGGTAGTCCAATCCTACATCGATCAACTGCTTCAGTTTGCCTTGGACTTTCGGCTGGCCGCGGAAGAACGAAAAGGCTTCGCGAACGGTCATCTCCAGAACTTCGGCGATATGCCTTCCGCGATAGGTGACTTCCAGGATTTCTTTGCGATATCTTGTCCCACCGCAATGACTGCAGCGCATGAAGACGTCGGGCAGGAACTGCATGTCGATTTGGACATAGCCGTCGCCCTTGCACGCCTCGCATCGCCCCCCGTCGACGTTAAAGCTGAAATGGCCGGCTGAATAGTTATGCGTACGAGCCTCGATCGTCTCGGCAAACACGGCTCGGATCGGATCGAAGGCCTTGATGTAGGTTACCGGATTCGACCGCGGCGACCGGCCGATCGGGTTCTGGTCGACCAGGATCACGTCATCGATCTGGCCATCACCGAACACGTCTTCATACGGACAAGGTTTGGCGCTTTCCTTGCGTTTTCGCTGGCAGAGTGCGCCGTACAAGGTGTCCTGGACCAAGGTACTTTTTCCAGCGCCGCTGACCCCGGTCACCAGACAGAGCACGCCCAGCGGGAATTCGACGGTCAGATCCTGCAGATTGTTGCCTCGAGCGCCGGTCAACTGGATGCGACCGCGAGTCGGCGGGCGCCGCCGCGACGGTAGAGCGACCCCGCGCCGCCCGCACAGGAATTCCCCGGTCAGACTTCCGCCGGCCTGAACCATCTGCTCGGGCGGACCTTGAAAAACGACCTGGCCGCCGCGCTGACCAGCCCCAGGACCGATCTCGATGACCTGATCGGCTCGGTGTAATAACGAGACCTCGTGTTCGGTCACCACCACCGTATTGCCTCGATCCCGCAGCGATACGATGGCCTCGGTCAACCCATCCATATCGCGCGGATGCAGTCCGACGGACGGTTCATCCAGCACGTACAGCATGTTTACCAGGCTGGAACCTAGCGCCGAGGTCATCGCGACCCGCTGAGCCTCGCCGCCGCTGAGCGTCCGCAGGGTTCGGTCCAGGCTGAGGTACCCCAGCCCGACATCGCACAGGTACCGCAACCGCGACTGAACCTGCTCCAGCATGGTGCGTCCCACCGTGCGCTGCCAGTCGTCCAGCCGCAGATCGGCAAAGAATTGGCGGGCATCCTGGATCTTCATCCGCGAGACTTCCGCCAGATTGCGTCCAGCGATCCGAGCTGCCAGCGACTCGGGCCGCAGCCGAGCCCCGCCACATGCCGGACAAGGCCGATAGCTGCGCCAGCGGCTGAGGAACACGCGCAGATGCATCTTGTACTTCCGCCGCTGCAGCCAGGCAAAGAAACCTCGCAAACCGCCAAAGTTGCGTTCGGGTACGCCGTCGTAGATCCGTTGCAACTGGGCCTGGCTTAACTGCTGGAACGGCACGTCGACCGGCACTCCGTAGTCGTCGGCCAACGCCAACAGCTCCTGCAGTTCGTGGGCATAGGCGGGCGTATTCCACGGCGCGATGGCGCCTTCGCGGATGCTCTTGTTCGGATGGGGCACGACCAGATCCATGTCGATATCCACGATGTCCCCGAACCCTTCGCACTGAGGACAAGCCCCCCACGGGCTGTTGTAGTCAAACAACCGCGGCTCGGGTTCCAAGTAGTCCCGCTCGCAGGCCTCGCAACGCAGACGGCTGCTAAATCCCCACCGGTCCCAGGGCCGTTGGTCCACGACCATCGCTGCCTGGTCCGCCGTCGCCGGCACCAGCACGTAGCACGTGCCCCGGCCCTTGGCAAAGGCGATCTCCAGCGAGTCCCGCAGACGATCGGACGAGACGCTGCCGGCCGTCAGCCGGTCGGTGACCACCAGCAGCGGCTGGCCGGTGGTATCGGTCACCGGCGCATCGATCCAGGAACGATCGGTCAGAGATCGTGTCCGCCCTTGATAGATCACACGGACGAATCCGTCCTCTCGCAATTCGGCCGCCACCGAAGGCAGCGTATCCCCATCGCCGAAAGGCTGCGGAAACGTCACCAGCAACCTAGTCCCCTCGGGCAACTGGCCCAGACGTTGAGCAGCCGATTGTGGCGTGTCCTTCAGAACCTGCTGGCCGCATCCCAAGCAGAACGTCTGCGCGACTCGGGCGTATAATAGCCGCAAATAGTCGGCCGTTTCGGTCGTCGATCCGATGGTCGCTCGGTTGGAACGCGAAGTGCTCTCGCGCGTGACTGCGATGGCCGGTGGAATCCCATCGATCCGGTCGGCATCCGGCTTCTCTAACCGGTCCAGGAACTGTCGGGTGTAGGCCGAAAAGCTCTCGATGTAGCGCCGTTGACCCTCGGCGTACAGCGTATCCAGAGCCAAACTGGTCTTGCCGCTGCCGCTGACACCACAGACCACGACCAATCGGCCGTGCGGCAGATCCAGATCGACCGATTTCAGGTTGTGTACGCGGACGCCACGCAACTCGATGATTCGGGCAGACAAAACGCGGGGGACTCCCTGACCAAGCTTTCGGATCAAAACGAATCCGGCATCGTAACCCCAGCCGCCGACCAACGCTAGTGCCTCATGCGCACGTCTCCCAGACCATCGCGGGTCATCTTAACCCCAACGGCGTTGAAATGATTTGTAAGACGGTGCTGCCGGCCGTCTTTTCCCGCAACGATCGCGTTCGCCGCCACGTTTTCTACGTGTCGCTGGTGAATCGCTCCAATGCGATCTGCCGGATGCCCTTCAGGTCCAATTTCCCGCTGCCCAACATGGGCAGTTCGTCGACTTGGTGAAAACTGTCTCGAGAAGGGATGTACAGCTTGGGCAAGCCCGCCTTGAGCAATCCCAGGCACAATTCGTCGGGCGTCACCTCCAACGCAGTATGGATCACGATCAGACGTTCCCCCTTACGCGAATCGGGAATGGCCGTCACGATGGCCTTGGGACCCTGCTCTTCGTCGCCAGGGATCAGCGCCGCCAACGCTTCTTCGATCCGAAGATGTGGGACCATCTCGCCACCGATCTTCGAAAAACGACTCTCACGGCCCGTGATGCGGATGAATCCCTCCGCGTCGATCAACGCGACATCCCCGGTCCGGTACCAGCCGTCTCGTAATACCTCGGCGGTCAAATCTTCCAGACCGTAGTAACCTTGCATGATGTTTGGACCTTTGATCCACAACATTCCCGGCTGGTCGACCCCCAGATCCTCGCCCGTATCCAGATCGGTTACTTTGGCTTTGACTCCCGGGATGGGACGGCCCACCGTGCCCTCCTTGGATTCGCTTGATCTTCCTGCGACCGTGCGACTCGCAGGAATATTCACCGACACCAGAGGGGAACATTCGGTGGTGCCATAGCCTTCGATCGGCCGGACTGCGAAACGCTGCTCGAAAGCGTCCGACAGTTCCGGCGGCAGACGTTCGGCACCGACGACCACAGTATCGACGGATTCCAAATCCTCCTTTTCACAACGTCGCAAGTAATTTCGCAGAAAAGTCGGTGTGCCTACCAGCACCGTCACGTGCTGTTTCTGGCACAGTTTGCCGATCTGGCGACCGTCCAACGGATTGAAATGGTAGGCGCCTCGGACGTCCAAAGCCATCACCGCCCACAGAGTGACGGTGTAACCGAAAGAATGAAAGAAGGGTAGGATTCCCAACAAGGCATCCTCGCGCTGCAGCCGGAAGACCTGTTCGATCGCCTGGACGTTCGAGCCGATGTTCATTTCGCTGAGCATCACCCCCTTGGGCATGCCCGTTGATCCCGAAGTGAACACCAAGGTGACCAGATCGTCCGCGCGGACGCGATGAAGGTTCAATGACCGACACAGCCATTGGGCAGGGACCAGGTAACTGGCCACGGCGCCGCTCAGTTTGTCGCGCCAAGTCGCCTTGCTGCGAAAGTCCTCCAGATAAACCAGTTCGGCATCCAGGTTCAGATCGAACTTCTCCATGACCGCGCGGCTGGTCAATACATGACGCAAGGAAGCCTGAGCGATGCACTGATTGATCACGTCGGACGATGCGGCGTAATTCAGATTCACGGGTTTTCGGCGATCCAACGAGATGGCCATGTTCGCCACCACCCCAGCAACAGACGGCGGCAACAACAGGCCAACAAACGACTCGTCATCTGCCAGCACGCCTCGTAACAGCAACCGCCTAAGGATCAGCGAACGCGCTAGCAGTCCGCCGCCGGTCAATTCATTGCCCATGGAATCGGCAATCTTTACCGTGCGTTTTCGTTGTTTGCAAGCCTTGATAAAACGGCTAGCCAATCCAACCCGTGTTTCGTTCGGTTGTTTCACCGTGAACACCTTCAGTATGCTGGGGCCTGCAACGACCGTCTTTTTAGGTGGCCGTCATTCGGTCCAGAAAAAGTAAACCATGGCGGCTTGATTCGAACAGCTTAAAAAATACTCGGCACGATCCCGCGCCGAAAGCCACGAATGGCGAAAATATTTTGTATTGGTAACGAATCATGGCAGGGGGCTCTTGTACTGGTGAAGATTTGCTGACGGGGCAATTTTCCCCAGTAAGGTGATTTATTATCTATGGAGGGGTATTTTGGCGTCACGATCGTGGTTGGCCGTGACAGCAATGCACAAATGATGTCTTTTTGGCTTGCAAACGACAACAGTCAGACATAGGGTTTGGAATCCTAGGTAAGCGAAGTTCTCGCGCGGAGTGTTATCAGGTATGGGACGATTTTGGATTTTTTTCTGGGGCATGGTCGTCGGAGCCATTTTGCTGTACGGAGCCATGACCTATCATGTGGTGAACACGCATGACGGGCTGCAAGTGGTTCCCAAAACGACCTCCGGCCTTGCGGGAACCTACGTCGATATCCGTGGGTTTGGCATCGACGATTGGGCTGAACATCGCGATCTGGCGATGGCATTGATCCAAGCTGGCAAGGGCGAACTGCTGGGCGATGCGGCGATTTCACCGGTTCGCGAAACGCTGGAAGCCTGGCTGAAAGGGCGGCCTAACGAATCTCCCTAGCCCGCGCTAGTAGGGTGGGCGTTCGCTAAAATCCAGTCAGCGCTGATGGGCTTGCGTGCATCGCCAGGAACTGTCAGATTGGTGGGTATGTCGAGCAACGTACAGCGTGCAAAATGGCTGATCGCGACGTGCGGGGGGTTTGGTTATTCTCCTATTCTTCCAGGCACGATGGGCGCGCTGTGGGGCGTTGCCATCTACGTGGTCATCGCTTTTTGGCTGGCCGAGCCCTGGCAGACGGCGGCGATTGGTTTGGCACTACTTCTTTCGAGTGCAGTGACGCTGGCACTAAATGACTGGGCGGAAGCGTTTTTTGGGGAAGAGGACTCCGGTCGTTTCGTCACGGACGAAGTGGTTGGTTTCCTGGCCGTCGTCCTGTTTTTCCGTTTGCCGAGTCCTTGGTTGACTGTTCTGTGGGTTTTTCCACTGATTCGCATCATCGACATCATCAAGGTTCCGCCAGCGCGGCGCTTGGAGCATTTGCCGGGCGGCTGGGGCGTGATCGCGGATGATCTTCTGGCCGCCGTTTACACGGTCGCGCTGCTGTACACCTTGCTGTGGTTCCAGCCCGGCTGGTTTATGGGTTGATTGGGGATCGCCCCATCGGCTTCGCCCGCAGTCGCACACAAAGTAGGACGGATTGCCAATCCGTCCCACGATTCCGGACGGATTGCCAATCCGTCCCACGTGATCGTTCTCTGCACCCTTGGGTTAAACTCACCCATAAACTGGCGCGTGTATCGGCCGATCGATCAGCGAGTTGGCTTCGGCATCGTCAGCGAATCGCTCGGCATCCGGATCCCACGTCAGTTTGCGGCCCGTCTGGACGGCGATGTGTCCCAGGTGGCAGAGCGACGTGACGCGATGCCCGACTTCGGCAGGTTGCAGCGTTTCCTCGCGAGACTTCACGCAATCGATAAAGTCCTGTTTATCGCTCTTCAGCCTCAGAGTGCGGTCGTTAGCGCCGGGTTTCCAGGTCAACAGCGAAGATGGATGGGCTTTGATCTCCCGGAAGTCGGCCCATACCCATCCTTCGCTGCCCTGGATCCGAAAGTAAGGGGTGTCGGCACGGTAGGTCCATCGGACTCCGTTTGCAAAGCGGTACTTGATATCGAACTTCAGCATCACGTTCCAAAAACTCTCAGGCGGCGGATAACTACCGTGCCCTTCGATTTCGACAGGGCCGGTTCGTTCCAACTCGGTAGCCCACATGGCACCATCGTTCATGTGCGTGCCCCAGTTGGTGATCATGCCGTCGCAGTAGTACAGATGCCGCATCCAACCCGGACGTCCTCGAATGTCTTCCGGCGGATGCACGCGATTCAGCGTGTAGGGCGCTCGAGGCGCCGGACCTTGCCAGCGTTCGTAATCCAGTTCTTCGGGAACCGGCATTTCCGGTTGCGGCGGACAGGGCACATCGCTGCTTGGTACTCCGACCGACACGGACTGGACTTCCCCGATCAAACCATTCTGGACGATCGTCGCCGCCTGATGAACACCGGGTACGGACCGAAATTCGCTGTCGACACGAAAGATCCGTCCCAATTCGCGGCTCAATTCGCTTAGTTGCCGCCCCTCGGCGATCGTTCGCGTGATTGGTTTTTCCAACGAGACATCTTTGCCCGCCTTCATGGCTGCCACGGCCATGGGAGCATGCCAGTGATCGGGGGTCGAGATCAACACGGCATCGACATCCGAGCGGGCCAGCACGTCGTGAAAATCCAGATGGAGATCGCAGCCCTTATACTGACCGCTGCGTTCCGCAGCGCCATAGCTGGCATCGACCGCTTGCTTCATCAGGTCCATACGCCACCGATCCACATCACAGACGGCCACCACCTGCACATCATCCATGCCCAGGAACTGTTTCAAGCTGACGATGTACGCTTGGCGTCCGGCCCCGATCATCCCGATTGTGATCCGGTCGCTGGGCGCCACTCGCCCCGCTCCTCCCAACGCTGTCGCTCGGACATACGCGGGTGCCATGCTGCCGAAAACCGCCGTGCCAGCGGCCCGTTTCAGAAAATTACGCCTGGTTACTCGAGATCGTGTCATCGCTCTATCCCCTTTCTAGCTCTCTTTATCCCACGCCGCATCGGCGATTGCAAGCCATCATCGGCTGTAGCCTTCGCTACGATGTTTTTCGAGCAGGGCCGCAAGACGTTGGGCTTGGTTCGGGAACTGGTCCAGCACATCTTTGGTTTCACCGGGATCGTCCTCCAGGTGATACAGTTGTGGGCGATACTCGGGATGCCTTTCAAGCTGCTGGGCGGGAACCGGCGCGGATGGTTTTCCCTCGATGTACTTCCACGGGCCCAGCCGGATGGCGAAGACGCCCCGCGCATTGTGAACGATCATGGAATGTCGCGGGTTCGGAGCAACCGGATCACGCAGCACCGGCAGAAAACTGACACTGTCGGGAGCGGCTAATTCCGGTGCGGGAAGTTGTTCGCCGAGGATTTCCGCGATGGTCGCGTAGGTGTCGATCAAACCGATCATCCGATCACATTGGCTGGCGGCGGGCACATACTTTGGCCAGCGGACCAGGAAAGGCACGCGAAACCCACCCTCCCAGATTTGATGCTTCCGCCCGCGCCAGTCGCCGTTTATCTTCAGCCCGGCTGCTACCGCCTGACGAACCGAGGGGTTTCGGTCTTTGGCTTGCGGATTCTCTGGCGGGAGGACGCCTCCGTTGTCGCTGGTGAAAACAAACAGCGTGTTCTCCGCCGCGCCGCGTTCCTCCAACGCTTCCAACAATCGCTGGACGGTCAGATCCAGGTCGAGGATAAAATCCGTGTACGGGCCAGCCGCACTGGTGCCAGCGACGTCCGGCGACGGGCTGATCGGCTCGTGTACGGCGGTGGCTGAGAAATACAGAAAAAAGGGTTCGCCACGCGGAACTTGTTCCAGCCAGGACAACGCCTTGTCCGTCAGCACGGGCATGTTTCGTGAATCATCGCGGGCGGGTGCGTCCAAGCCCAGGTAGGTGCTGCCATAAAACGTGGTACCCGGATTGGGGTCGCGGTTCGCAGAGCGTAGACCAAACACCGTGTGGTTTTCGACGTAGACGCCCGTCATGTCCCCGTTGTTTTGGGGCACCGCGAACTGGTAGTCAAAGCCCAGCTCAAGCGGTCCGGGCTTGAGCACGCCGGTAAAGTCCACGGGCCTGGTATCGCCATAGCCCAAGTGCCATTTGCCAATCATGGCCGTGTGGTAGCCATGCCGTTTGACCATCGAGGCCAGTGTGGGCCGATCCGTCTCGATCAAAAGAGGATCCAGCACGTTCGAGACACCATGCTTCAGCGGACTCCGCCAACAATATCGGCCCGTCAGCAGACCATAACGGGTCGGCGTGCAGACCGACGATGGGGTGTTGGCGTCGGTGAACTTCATGCCCTCGTGGGCTAAGCGGTCGATGTGCGGCGTGCGCACTAATTCCTCAGCGGCCCCGTAACAGCCCACGCTGCCATAGCCCAAGTCGTCGGCAAGGACGATCACGATGTTCGGGGGGGCAACCAATGGCGGTTCGGATCGAGCCTGTGAGGCGGAGGAAACGGCGAGAGCCAAAATGAGGACCCAGCGGCAGGGGCTGACCAGCAACAGAGGATTCCCCACGCCGCCAGGCGATGCCAAAGCTTCGTTTGTCGCGGACGGTGGAGCGGTGGTATTCATCGACGATTTACTCCTGGAGGCCTGGTTCTGTCCCATTCTCGTGCGAATTATGGTATTCTAATCATAGAGCCACTGGCTTGAAACATGCGGCAGCGCTGGCCCAGATCAATCATGGGAGAAATCCATCATGGGAGAAAAATCATGACGCGTAACGAATATTTTCGCATCGAGCAGGGCGATCGGGTGACGTGCCTTCGGTTTTTAGATACCAGCCGTCTGGACACCGACGATTACGCTCAACTGCAACGTGATCTGGTCGACTTCGTCGAGAGCCACCTGCCAAACAAGCTGATCGTGGATCTTAGTGAGATCGTCTACTGTTCGACGGCTTTGATCAATGCACTGCTGATGGCCGAACGACGGGTCCGAGCGAACAACGGAACGATGCATCTGTTCGGGCTGAACGAATACATGCTCGATACGCTGCAGCGGCTGAAACTGGTCGATACGATCTTCTCGATCTGTTCCGACGAATCCACGGCTCAGAGTGCGTAGCCGGGCGGCAGGAATCACCTCAAGATTGCTCATCCATCGTCGCATCTCCGAATACTAAAGGAGCTTTCCGTGATTTATCCATCGAGTCTTTGTCGGATCACGCCACTGATGTTCGTCGTCGTGTTCGTTTGGATGACCGGTGGTCCGGCGATGGCGGCCGAACAGCCAGCGGCGGACCTCGCGGATCAACGGGCGGAAGGGCCACTGGACGCCTTCCTGGGTGAACCGCAGTTCGAGAAGCAGGTCGTGTTCGAGGGTGGGGGAAACGTTCGCGAGCCTTACTTAGCAGTCGCCGTCGATGGGACCGTCCTGGTCATGCGCAACTACGCTCGACAACTGCGCCGCAGCCAAGATGGCGGGCGGACGTGGAGCCAAATCGTTGAAGTACCGTTCGGCTTCATGGACAGCAACTTCGTCATCGACGATCATTCCGGTCATCTCATGTCGGTGCGGTTGTGGGACGGGCAGGATCGTCTGTGGCGCAGCCGCGATCACGGTCAGACTTGGACGGAAGAACCGATCACGCTGAGATTCAACCAGGCGATGAAACAGTGGGAACAGTCGGGCGAGAAGACTCGCGGAGTGCGAGATCCGGCCAGCGGGGGCTATTACCTGCACGCCAACGCTTCCGAAGCGGGGATTACGCTTCGTCATTCGGATCGGCGCGGCCGATTGCTGGTCACGGCGACGTACCGTCCGCATGCTCCGGAGCATCCCTCGGACCGACGACCGGAGGACGCCATCCGCAGCACGGCGATCTACAGCGATGATGGCGGGACGACATGGCAGGTCAGCGATTGGTTTCCGGAAGCCTACACGGAAGAAGCGGCGTTGGTCGAATTGCACGATGGTCGGATCTATTACAACACTCGCAGTCACGCCGGGTTCCACGATCGGACGAAGACCCGCCCGTTGGCCGAGCACACGTGGTTGCGCCGGTCGGCCATCAGCCGTGACGGAGGGCAAACTTGGGAAGACCTTCAGATCAGCCGCGTGTTGATCGATGGGGGGGGATACGGACGCGGCTACGGAATGAAAGGCGGGCTGGTTCGTCTTCCGATCCGCGGTCGTGATATTCTGCTGTACAGCAATGCGGATACAGCGGGCGGCGAACGTGAAAGGATGACCATTTGGACCAGTTTCGACGGGGGGGAGACCTGGCCGGTGAAGCGTCTGATCGACGCTGGCCCCAGTGCCTACTCGTCACTGGCCGCCGGTCGGCCGGGAACATCCAGCGAGGGCCAGATTTTCTTGTTGTTCGAAGGCGGTCCCACCGGCCGTTACGATGCCATGCAATTGGCGCGGATGAACCTCGCCTGGCTGCTGGACGGGCAAGCAACCGGCGACGGCAACTTGCCGGATTGGCTTTCTCGCTAAGAAAATCGGAAGAGGCAATGGCATGCGGCGCCGCGAACGGTCCAAGCAGCGATCCAGATCATCGAAAACCAACACGCCCGTACGACCCCGGCCCAGACGTTCCGTTCGGACGGCGGGGATGCTTCTTCTCACGTTGATCCTGATCTTGCTTGGGGGCGTTTATGGACGGCCGGTCATGGCATGGTACTCGCGTCTGTTGGCCGAGCGTCAATTGCATGCCGGCGCCATCTCGACGGCTCAGCAGTGGTTGGCGTGGGCGGCATGGTTTGATCCGGACGATGGTCGCACCGATCTTTTGCTGGCCTCCTGCTTTCGCCGCTGGCAGCAGGTCGAATCCTTTATGGACGCATTGGAATCCGCCGCACAGAAGGGC
>REEF01000276.1 GCA_007695205.1 Planctomycetaceae bacterium | reverse complement strand
TTGTGGTTGGGGTGGCGCGGCCAACCCGCTGCCCGCCGCGACGAGCCACAGTCCCGCAACGGCCAGTGCTGCGCAGCCTGTCCAGTTCCAAAACGTCATGGTCAGTTCCCTTTTCTTCCAGGTTGTGTGGAGGTACCAAAAACAAGCGGTTCTTCACTTAAGCGGGAGCGGACACCTGCCTTTCGAAGCAACCGCCCGCGAAATAAATTATTTAGGTGGTCCACCGAGTCTGCCGCCGCGATACCGTCGGTTGGCAGGGCCGTGCCATCGAGCAAAGGTGTCCGCCCATCTTCTCGCGCGCGAAGCTGGGGAGCCGTGCCTTTCCAGGCGTGGTCGGGTGCTTAATGAAAGCAAATCCCGACCGAGCAGTATTGGACCTGAGCCCTTCTTCGGATACAAGGGAATAAATGTCGACTCCCGCCACGTCGTCGCCATAGCGCCACTGAAGATGTCGTCGGGCCGTCGCATCCCCTTCGATGTCCGCCTGCGTGAGGTAGAAACGGGGAATGATGCAATAAGTCACGCCGTGCGATCGCAGGCGGTCGAGCGACGCCCGGTCGGGAAAATGGACCATTTGCCGCTTGGTCGTAGCATAGCTTTTCGGCAAGAAGCCGGAGTAGCCATTGACCAAACGGCGCCCGTGGAACGTCGACCAATACATCCACAGCGCCGTCGGTTCGTAGTCGGCGACATGACTGCCGGTGGGGAACGGCAGACAGGCGATGACGGCATCGGGCGCCGTGTTGGTCAGCAGCCAGTCGATCCACCCGCGCTGCGTTTCGATCCCGAGGGGCGTAAACATCGCCTGGCGCTGCGGACGCGCTTCCCAAAAGGCCGGGCCGGCAAACGCCACGATGCATCCGCCCGCCAGGACGGTTTGTCCGCACCGCGGCAGCGTGGCCGTCGTGCTCCCGACCGCGCGGCCCAATTCCGCTAACCCGCAGCTTGCCAACAGCACCGTTGTCAATTGGACGAACATGGCGAAACGAAACGGGCTGCGCACTTGGCCGAAACCGGGATACCAATCCATCAGCAAGACGTAGGGACGCCAACCCGCCAGCTCCCATCCCGGTCCCAGCGAAAGCAGCCAGGCGCTACCCAGGACGGTCAAGCAGAAACCGGTCCAAGCCCGGCGGCGGCGGCCCGCAAGTCCCCGCCCCGCGCCAACCAGCGCAAATGCCGCGTGCCACAAGCCGGGGGACAAGGGAAAGTGAGTCCGCTGGCGATGCTCCCGCACCGGCGCCGGCTCGAACCACGACGGGCGGCGCGCGACCAGGTAATCGGCCGGTTTGGCGGAAAGACGTTTCGCCAGTTCCGGGGACCGGACCAGACCCTGTTCACGCGCGACGCGGAACTGGACCACGACGACCGGTGCGACCAGCGCCGCACCGGTCAAGACGGCAACCGGCAGCACCGCCCACGTGCGAAGAGCCCCCAGGTGTCTGCCTACAAGCCACACGCCGCCCAGCGGCAACAGCAGGCTGAGAAACAGGCCGTAATTGGCACAAGTGAGGTAGGTAACTGCGAAGGCCACTCCCAGCCACACAGCGCGCACGGCCCCCGGACGTGCTCCGAACCGGACCAAGCAAAGCATGGTCCACAAGATGCCGCCCAGGGGAACCAGTTGCAGGACTCCCAGCTCGTTCTGGACCATCGGTAACCACACGATCCACCCGCCGCCCACGGCCGCCCACCGGCGGCGGATGCCGACGCCGCGTAGCAGGTGGAAGCCAGCCCACCCGTTCAATGCCAGGGCTAACAGCAAGAAGACGTTTTGCGCCAGAAGACGGTTCCCGCTTAGCCACAGCAGCGGAGCCACAAGCGATGTCGTGACCATCGGCTCGGAGAAGGCGAACGTATCCGCCTCGGGATGAAAAATCGGCGCGGTCCAATAGTCGCGATACCCCTGGGACGCCCGGTCTGCATTCCACCAAACGGTCCACATCGTAAACAGCGGCACCGTGGCTGCGGTTTCGCTGCCCACGGTCAGCGAAGTTCCAGGCTGCCGGGCCAGCGGCCAAGTCAACCAGACGGCAAGCAGCAGGTACACGCAAAACTCACCCCCGGCCCACGACTTTGCGGTCTTGGTTGCGGCACAACGGATGGTGGCGAAGCGGTGGAAGAACCGGGCCAGGCACGCCGCGAACGGCGGTCTTCTCCGAGGTCTTGCGGTGCCTGCCGGGAGTCCCATTTTCACAACCTCGGCGTCTGGGACCGATATCCGCGCGACCCTGCGCCCAATCCACGAGAGCGGCAGGGTTTGGTGCAGCAAGGGTTGCGTCAGTCGGTCAGGTCAAACTCGAAATGGTTCTCGCGGTCGGCTTCCACATCGGCGTGTAGACCGGATTTTAGGCCGTCCTTGTACCTCTCCGGCAACTCGTCAATCGTCGTCGGCGCTTCGATCTCCTTGCCGGCTTCGACGGCCGCATGTTCCTCGTCTTCCGTCATCCCGCCGATCGTCCTCGTCTTGGAAACAGCAACGGTGAACTTACCCGGTATGGCCCCGTCGTCCTGCGCGTAAGTCGTCAAACTGAACCGGCCTGCCCCGTCGGTGGTCCCGCTCGCCGGCCGATCCTGTCCCGACGCCGCCCCAAACGCCACCGTGGCGCCCTCGACCGGTTCTCCGTTGTAAGTCACAACTCCCGTAACCGGCACAGTGGGCTCTCTGACAGCACCACCGCCGCAACCGTAAACCGAAACGAGCACCAACAAAAACGCGCAACGCCATAACGTATTCATGCTTCTGACCTCCGAGACTAGGGGTGTGTAACGAAAACTCCACGCATGTCACCGGCCGTCCAGGTGGTTTTTTTAGCCTGTTCGGTGGTTTATTTGCGTGTCACCAGTGTTTTCTTTGCAAGGGCCTTGCAATTTTGTATGACATACACATATACTTAACGATTGCTTCAAGCCTGTCTAGTCGATCCCAAATATTTTTCTAAGGAGTTTCTACCATGACCAAGCGCTTACGAAACCGCGCATTTACGCTTGTCGAACTGTTGGTGGTGATCGCAATCATCGGGGTTCTTGTGGCATTGCTGCTGCCGGCCGTCCAGGCGGCACGCGAAGCGGCCCGCCGCACGCAGTGCAACAACAATCTGAAACAGTGGGGGCTCGCACTGCACAACCACCACGACACCTTCAAGGGGTTTCCTCCAACTCGCCAGATCGGAGGCGGTCATCATGACCGTCGCAACGGGTTCATCGCGCTGTTGCAGTTCATCGAACAAGGCGCTGCCTACGACGCGATTAACGCGAACCTGGAAATTTCGCCGTGGACCGGTTGGCCCGATGGTCTACCCACATGGCGTGTCCAAATCTCCGCGATGACCTGCCCGTCGTCGCCGCCGCCGAACCAGTATCATGGTGCACAGCGGCCGCACAGTCCGCTGAACTACCGCTTCTCGCTGGGAGACCGAGTGGTCCACAATCGAGACAACGAGCGAACTTCTCGCGGCGTTTTCAAACGCGGAGGCGGCGACGGGCTGAGCAACAACGACAAATTGCTGGGCTTCGGTTTCAGGGATATCCTGGACGGCACCAGCAACACCGTGGCGATGTCCGAGAAGATCTCGATGGTCGAGCCCGCGCGGGTAATGACGGGCGGATGGTCTAGCGTAGTCCCGGAGGGGAACCCTGGCGAGTGTGCGGTCTCGGCTCCCGGAGGGCTCTACCCGAACGGTCGGATCGAGGACGCGCGCTGGAACGACGGGCGGTTTGCTTTCGTCGGTTTCCATACCATCTTGGCCCCCAACAGCCCTAGCTGCAGCCGGCCTGACGGCAACATCCATGATGCTGATTGGATCCTCAGCACCGCGACGAGCCAGCACCCCGGCGGCGTGAACGTTATGTTTGCCGATGGCAGCGTCAGGTTCATCACGGAAACGATCAACACGGGGAATCTCTCCGCAGCCTATCCGACCAGCGGCCCAAGCCCGTACGGGGTGTGGGGCGCGTTGGGCTCAAGAAGCGGTGGCGAAGCAGTCAGCGACTTCTAAGCCAAGCCGCGGATACGAACGTAATCCGAGCCCCTGCCCGCGAAGCGGAAAAGCAGGGGCTC
>REEF01001063.1 GCA_007695205.1 Planctomycetaceae bacterium | reverse complement strand
GATCCGCACAGGACTGGCTGTGCTGCTGGCGGGCAAGGAGATTCAGATCGTGGCCCACGATAATCCCAGCTACGTGGCTCGTGCCGTGGTCCTGGGTGCTGAGGATTTTCTGCTGAAGGACTCGCCGGCCGAAGCGTACGTTGCCGCGATCCATCGGGCTGTCGCGGGAGGCGAATTGGCAGTCTTCGGATACATGGACGATGCTGCGGTCATCGGCATCTGCATCAGGATGGCACACAATTACATCCAGGAATATCGACAGTGGAGGAACGCCAAAGCGATCACCTGAAAGACAGTTTCTGACAAGTTGCCCATTCTGAAGCAGCCGTTCAATGTCCAAGCTGGGGTTGCCCGCGGGCGTCGGGATGGCAACCGCGCGAGCCTGCCTGAAGCTCTGGCTGGGTTTCCCGCCTAAACGCAGCGGCGTCGACTCCGCCGGGAACGGCCCCGCCATGGGAAAGGCGGTTTTGGGCAGATTGATGGCCAGTGGAAGCGCGATCCCCGTTTCAACTGGAAAACAGATTTGGGGCTCGAGCAGACCGAAGATCATCCAGTCGTCAATGTGACGTGGAACGACGTGGTGGCATTTTGCCAATGGTTGTCAGCAAAAGAAGGCAGGAACTATTGGTTGCCATCTGAGGCGCAGTGGGAGTATGCGTGCCGAGCTGGCACAACAACGCAGTGGTACGGAACCGATGATCTGTATGCCTTACAGGAACACGCCTGGTTCGGTGCCAATGCTGAGGGAAGATCCCATCCTGTTGGTCAAAAGCTGCCGAACGCTTGGCGGCTTCACGACATTTATGGCAATGTGGGGGAATGGTGCGCCGACTGGTATGACCCCTCCTATTACGCGAACTCACCATTGGAGGATCCTCAGGGGCCTGAGTTGGGCTTGTCCCGAGTGCGCCGGGGCGACTGCTGGACGATCAAGGGACCGTGAAGATCCTGGACATGGGGCTGGCCCGGCTCGACACGGCGGGCGCTCATCAGGACCAGTTGACGGGGACGGGCCAAGTCATGGGAACGGTGGACTACATGGCCCCGGAACAAGCGATGGACACCAAGCGTGCCGACGGCCGGGCGGACATTTACAGCTTGGGGGTAACACTCTGGTATCTGCTGACCGGCCGGGCGATGTACAAGGGGGATACGACTGTGGAGAAGCTACTGGCACATCAGAGCAAACCGATTCCGTCCTTGCGTGCGGCGTGCCCGCAGGTGTTCCCGGCGTTGGATGCCGTCTTCGGTCGGATGGTGGCGAAGACACCGGAAGAACGTTACCAAGCGATGTCGGAACTGATCGCCGATCTGGAACAGCTCCGGACGAGCGAGGCGAGTTCGGCGTCGCTGGTTCGGCCTGCGGTTTCCGAGGACATGCGTCTGGATCAGTTTTTGCAGGGGCTGGAAGCCGGGAAGAAGAGCCGAGGCAAAGCTTCACGGAAGCGTTCGGCAACCGGGGCAGCAGCGCGGGTCAAGACAGCCCCAGCACGTGTTGCCGATCCCGACCAGACTCTGGATTGGTCCGGGGCGCAAGTGGGCACAGACAACCGGGGCCAACCGAAGCTGCTGGGGCCTCAGTACACGTCCTCGGGCAAGCGGGGCGGTTCGCGTAGGTCCCAACCGTCCTGGTGGCAGGACTGGCGAACGTTGGCAGCCGCCGGAGCCGCAGCGTTTCTGCTGTTGCTGCTGGGCATCTGGGTCATTATCCGCGACAAAGACGGCCAGGAAATCGCTCGGATTCGGGCACCGGAAGGCTCCACGGTGACGCAGGAGCCAGTCAGCACATTGCCGTCTCCCGTGCTCGACAAACCTGGGGCGCAGCCAGAGCCCGCCGTGGACAAACCCAAGCCCGCACCAGCGGTTTCTGAACCCCAACCACTCCCGCTCTGGGATCTGCCGGAGGGGGCACCGCCACCCGCCATTGCCCCCTTCGACGCAGAAACCGCGCGCCAGCACCAAGAAGCCTGGGCCGAGTATCTGGGAGTCCCGGTGGAGTACGAAAACTCAATCGGCATGAAATTCATGCTGATCCCACCGGGGGAGTTCGACAGGGGATCCACCGCGGAAGAGGTCGCGGAGTTGGTGGAGGAGGCCAGAGCAAAGAATCTGGGGGGCGATTACATGAGGGCATTAACGGCCGGGGCACCGAAACACCGCGTGCGAATTAGTCAGGCGTTCTACCTGGGTGCGACCGAGGTGACTCAGGCCGAGTACGAGAGGGTCACCGGCGACAATCCGAGCAGATCCGAAAACGATCCGAGACGTCCTGTGGAAATGGTCTCGTGGGATGATGCAGTTGCTTTTTGTGAGAAGCTTGGCCAACTGTCGGAAGAGCTTTACGACATGCATGGCAACGTATGGGAGTGGTGCGCGGATTGGTTTGACGTAGGCTATTACGCGAACTCACCGTTGGACGATCCGCAGGGGCCAGCGGAAGGCTCGCACAAGGTCTTTCGGGGAGGGCAGCAGCGCGATGGCGCGCACCTCTGCCGGGCGTCGCACCGCGGCGGCGGCGGCCGCCGTCCCGACGGTCATCACGGCTACATAGGTTTCCGCCTCGCGAGGACAGTCTCCTCACCTTCCCGGTAGGGTCCGATTCGGCGGTACCTGTCCCTCCGCTGAGTGGAACCACGTGGACGCTCGCCGCACATCTGCTACCCATAATCCCGCAGAACTACCCACTCAACCTGTCCATCGTAATGACTTCAAGTAGTGGGCACGGCATTTAGTGGGCACGGCATTCGAATGGAATGGGGGTAGATGCTAACTCGCCGAAGCTGTGGTTTTCGGGAAACCCTACCAGTTTCGCACGAAGCCGAGTAGAATGACAGTGGATGGATCGGTAGTTTCGCAGAGAAGCCAACGAATCACGAGCAGAAGAACCACGACCAGGGAGCAAAATCTGTCATGTCAGACCAAGACGAGAAATCCGCAGCGGCATTCCAGTACCTCATACGAATACTGGAAGAGGCAATTCGAGCAGGGGCCGATTCAGTTGGACTGGAACGGGAAAGTGGGGGTTTGAGCGTGGTCCAGTATACCAGGAACAGCGGACTCGCAGACGGCCCAATTCCGAAAGAACTGGAACAGACTCTGGTCGAAGAAATCATTGACAGATCTGGCCTTGCCGACAACCCGAGAGGCGAGATCCACATCAATTTAGCTGGCAAGGACTACAGGGTGATCGTCGATGAACGTAGTGATTTCGGTGAATCCGCTTTCAACCTTCTTCTGAAGCGAAGCACAAAAGCTCGGAAGTAGTCCGAAGATTCGGATTCATCTGTGCGAACAAAATAGGAAGCAGCAGAATGCGACGGCGACGATGGCCGGAGCGGTCTGATCGACCCGCAAGGCCCAAAGTGCAACGTTTGTCGGCGGTGGAGCGGGACAACTATTCGAACGCGATGATGCGTGCCATTGAACGTTCGCCTGTACTAACAGCGCTGAGTTTTGATGTCCGTAGCCCAGGCTGTCCTTCCCGTGTACCATGGCGCTGCCATCCCGGAACGAGATGTCGAACGAGATGTCATCCCCCGATACAGTTTGCTAGAATGCCTTGAAATCAGCCACACAGGATGCCTACGGATGCCCGGACGAGTCCACAACAGCCCGAACTTGATTTACTCGGCGGGGGACCCAGGTGGTCACGAGGAAACCTGTCCGGGGCTCCACCGGGCGGGTGGTGCATCCATCCGGCGCGGTCGGCGTGATCGTAAAATCTCCCCGGGACCGCAGCCACGCCTACCGAGTGCGGTTCACGGACGGTTTTGAGGCAGCCCTGCACCACAACAACTTGATGCTCCTGGCCGAGTGCAAGCAGGGCAGCATCCACGACGCCGATCAAGTGTTGGCCACGCACGGGCTGTTTGACCGAGTGATCTTCCGTTGCGTCATCGGCTCACGGGCCTACGGGCTGGACGACGAGAACTCCGATACCGACCGCCGTGGCATTTACCTTCCGCCCGCCGACCTTCATTGGTCGCTGTTTGGTGTCCCTGAACAACTGGAGAACGACGAAACGCAAGAAGCCTACTGGGAACTGCAGAAGTTCATCATCCT
>REEF01001062.1 GCA_007695205.1 Planctomycetaceae bacterium | reverse complement strand
CGACCCTTGTTTTTACCGTGTTTTCCAGTGTTTTGCGGGGTTTTTGAGAATTGGGCTTATAGTTTTCGGGCGACGATCCACCACCTTCGGATATCTGGAAAATAGGCGGATGATGAACGCTTCTATCAACAGACGATGGGTCCTGGCGACCTGTTTTTTGACGCTGTTTGGTGTCCCGCTAGGTTCCGCTTTCGAATCGCCGACCACGGCGCGATTCGAAGCACATGATACGCTCCATCCCACCACCGATTCCAAGCCCGATGCGCAAGACTGCTTGGACGGCCTGGCCTGGCGTCCCGAACCGTTTTCGGTCACCTGGGAACCGGACCCGGAATCCGCGAATCGCAGGATCGTCAGCTTTCCCTCGCCGGTGCCCAGCGGCGATGCGACCAACGACCGAGTGACGATGGTTTGGTATCCGCCCTTCGAGCAGCATGCGGACGGAGCCAAACGACCGGCCGTGCTGGTCGTGCACGAATCGGGCCGAGCCATGCCGGTGGGCCGGTTATTTGCTCGTGCTTTTCAGGCCGAAGGCATGCACGCGTTCCTGATCCATCTGCCCTACTACGGACTACGACGCGGCGACGCAGATCGCCCGGAACCGGCCAATCTGGTCACCGTGATCCGTCAGGCGATCGCCGACGTACGCCGAGCTCGGGATGCGATCGCCGTTCTGCCGGAAGTCGACGCCAGCCGGATCGCCGTCCAGGGAACCAGCCTGGGCGGGTTCGTGACCTCGGTGGCCGCCAGCTTGGATCGAGCCTATCAGACCACGTTCGTGATGCTGGCCGGTGGTAACCTGTACGACGTGCTGATCGGCGAAGCACGCGATGCCGCCAATTTCCGCCGCGATCTGGAGCGAGCTGGATACGAAGGCGATGCCATCCGCCAACTGCTTTGGCAGATCGAACCGACCCGAGTAGCGCACCGGCTGGATCCGCAACGGACGTGGCTGTACACCGCCAAAGACGATGAAGTGGTCCCGATGGACAGTGCGTTGGCGCTGGCGCGTACCGCGCGATTGTCCGACGATCACCACGTGCGGATGGCGGGCGGGCATTATACGGCGATCATCCACTTCGCCTCGATCGTCCGCCAGGTGGCCGAGCATATCCGGGACACACGGCCCCTGCAGGTCGACCGGCCCAAGTAAAACGTTCAGCAGTACTTCTGCTCCCATTGCTGAAGCTGCTGGGCGATCTGTTCGTCCGACGGGATCTCGCCCTGCTGGCGCCGTCGACCGAACTCCGACTCGAACGAATCCAGCACCGGCTGCACGTCGGCCAGGGCCGTGGCCTTGACTCGATCGGTGAACAGCACCCCATCCAGATGATCGTATTCGTGCTGGACCACCCGAGCCAACATGCCGTCCAGCGTCGCACTGACCTCCTCGCCCCGCAAGTTGTAGGCCTGGACCGTGATCTGCTGAGGCCGTCGGACCGGTGCGTAAAGCTGCGGGAGACTCAGGCAGCCTTCCTCATACTCTTCGTTACCCTTCGGCTGAGCAAGGATCGGATTCAGAAACACCAGCTCCTCGCCTTCGTCGGGCATGGCAGCCAAATTGACCACGAACACACGAAACGGCAGGTTCACTTGATTGGCAGCCAGCCCGATCCCATTGGCGGCGTACATCAAGGTAAACATCTCGTGGATGATCCGTTTCAGATCAGCATCCACCCGCTTGATCGGCTTGGATTTGTGCCGCAAGGCGGGGTGCGGGTAACAGACGATTTGCAGAGGTGCCTTGTCCATGTCAGTCGGTTGATGGTTCGATGCCAAAATCTCGGATGGTCAGCAGGGTCCGCAACGTGTAGCCCTTGGCTGCGAAGGCTTCCGCGCCGCCCTCCAGGCGGTCGATGATGGCCAGCACGCCTTGGACCTGCAAGCCAGCGGCCTCGACCTTCTCGATCGCTCGAAGTGAACTGCCGCCGGTCGTCACCACGTCCTCGACGATCACCACGCAATCACCCGCTTGGACCGGACCTTCGACATCACGTCCTTTGCCGTGCGTCTTCGATTCTTTGCGGACAATGAATCCGCGAATCGGACGGCCCTGCTGGCCAGCGACGGTGATCACCGCCGCCGTGATCGGGTCGGCGCCGATCGCCATGCCGCCCACGGCATCCGGCAACGGGTCGCCCAACATTTCCAGCATCCCATGGGCGATCAGATTGGCACCCGCCGAATCCAAGGTGACTCGACGACAATCCAAGTAAAACGATGCCTTCTTGCCCGAAGCGAGCGTAAAATCCCCAAATTCCAGGGCTTTTTCTCGAACCAGTGTGATCAGAGCCTGCTTGTCGTACACGTCAATGCCTCTTCTTCTCGTCCGTCACCGTCCACGCGTTGATACGTGGTCAACCAGTAGGTTCTAGCACGAGACGAGGCGTGAGGAAAGAGGCTTAGCGTAGGATCACCTTCGATCCGATCGACAGTATCCCGAACACGTCGGCCGCGTCGTGAGGATCGAGGCTGATGCAGCCCAGGCCACCATGGGAAGGCGTGGTTTCGGGCGACGCATGAATGCTGACATCACCGCCCAGATCGATCCACCAGCGTCCGTAGGGGTTGTCACGAGCCAGAGGCGGGATCCGGGAACCATCGGCCGCAAAGTACTCACGGCCTTCCTGTTTTCCCTGAACTACGTATTGTCCCGGCTGAGGCTGAGGATTGTTGCCGATGCTGACCGCAAACCGTCCGGCATAGTAGTCGCCCAAGAACAACACCAGCTCGTCCTTCGCCATGGTCACCTCGGCCCGAAACGGACCTCGGATGACCTTCAGCATGCTGCCGGGCGTCAGGTTTCTGGGATCGGTGATGCCGTTGATGTTCTTCAACAGCGTGGCAGGCACCTGGTACCGCTCAGCGATCTCCAGCAGATTCTCGCCAGGACGGACCTGATAGGGGGGCTCCAGCAGGTGTTCCTGCGAGTAAATGACTTTGCCCGCCAACGGATCCAGTAGATCCACCAAACGCTGGCGATCCCGACCGGTGACTTCCGGCCGGTCGTAAAACGCGGATAACGTCCGCAGAGCATCGCCCCAGTACTGGCTGTTCAACTGGTCGGTTGCCATCTGCCAGGCGTCTTCAAACGAGTTCGCACCGAGTCGGTTTTGGGGGTCGCCGTAGCCAGGTGTCTGCTGAGTTCCGGAAGTCGGCTGCTCGTAGATGGATGCTCGACGATCCCCGCCGGTGTTTTCCAGTCGAGCCACGCGATCCGAGAGATCGGGCGGTGCGGGCGGCAAGAAGTCCTGGTCCGTCGCCAGCGCAGCTCGCGAATCGAATTCCGGCGGATACTCAGCCAGTTCGGAACCGGGATCTGCCTGCTTCAACGGATCGCCGTTCATTTCAGCTTCCAACGACGACAGATTCGGGACGGTATTGCCGACCGTTCTACCATCGGATGCCAAGTCGTCCGTTGATATCGCATCCGGATCACCACCTATTCGGGGAAGGTCGTCGATCGATACAGCCCCCATCGGTTCCGCTGTGTCCGGCTGGACCGGCGTGATCTCCGACTTCATTTCTGGCGGTGCCGTGATCATCGGCGGGAAAGGAGACGATGGTTCGCCCATCGGATCGCCGTACTCGATTTCCGGTGGGGACGTCGCCAAGTCTTGCCAAGCCAATTCGGGAGCTTGGCCCAACTCAGGCTTGTTCAATACGATGAACACTCCGTAAAGCACGGCCAACAATAAGACAACCACGAAAGCGGTCTTCAGGGTCTCCATCCTCGTCCTCCTTGACGAAAGGCGACAACCACGATGCAAGGGATGCGCCGACTGACGCGGGCACCCAGACTCTAGACAATTCCCGGTTGTCGATCCAGATCAACTGAGCAGGAATTCCCCAAAATGCTATCCCGAATTTGTCATTTCCATGACCTGGGCCCCCCTTATGCAGGTTTAGGCTGATCATTCAAGTGGCTTTACACGTCCTCCGGGCGTAAGAAACACCCAACGTAGAGTGAATTCCCCTCGTAGGACGGATTGGCAATCCGTCCCACAGCACAGGTAGGACGGATTGGCAATCCGTCCCACAACACAGGCAGGACGGATTGGCA
>REEF01000777.1 GCA_007695205.1 Planctomycetaceae bacterium | reverse complement strand
GCTGCGTGAGAAGGGACAACAGCAGTTCGCCACGAAGATCGTCGAGAGGGCTGGCCTCGATATCCGCGTCGCCACGTTGGAGAGAACGCTGGTGGACGTACTCGACCGGCCTGAACTCGGCGGCGGATGGGAAGAGACATGGCGGTCGCTGGAATCAGTTGAATACTTCGACCTGGACCTGGTCGTCGAGTACGTCAAACTGCTGGGCAACCGCACGACGGCGGCAAAGGTCGGCTACTATCTCCAGCGGCATGCCGAGGCACTGATGGTCGAGGATCGGCATCTCAATCCATTGCGACATCTGCGACCCGCACAGCCCCACTACCTGGAACGTGGCAAGCGTGGAAAGTTGGTGGGCGACTGGAACCTCGTTGTTCCTCCGTCGGTGGATGGCAAGACGTGGGAGGAGACCCGATGAAAGTATCCCGCGAGAGACTCACAGGCGAGTCGCAAGCCACAGGATTCCGTCCTGAGGTACTGGAGAAGGTCATCCACTTGTTGAATCTCCTGGAGGGATTCAACCGTCATCCGTTTCTCAAAGGCCGTCTGGCGCTCAAGGGCGGCACCGCGCTCAACCTTTTCCTCTTTGACGTGCCGCGCCTTTCCGTGGACATCGACTTGAACTACATCGGCGCGGCGGACCGCGACACGATGATGGCCGAACGCCCCAAGGTCGAGCAGGCCATACATGCGGTCTGTTCTCGCGAGGGGATGAGCATCACGCGCGTGCCCACGGACCACGCCGGGGGCAAGTGGCGACTGCGCTATGAGAGCGCCTTGGGCGAGGGTGGCAATCTGGAAGTCGATCTGAACTTCATGTTCCGCGTCCCGCTCTGGACTGTCACGAGTCGGAGCGCAACAGTCGGCTCTTACTCGACCACTGGAATCCCTGTCCTCGATCTGCATGAACTGGCGGCTGGCAAGCTCGCGGCGCTGTTGTCAAGGCGGGCGAGTCGTGACCTCTTCGACGTCCATCAGCTGCTGATGCGAAGCGACCTTGACAGGACGAAGTTGAGGCTGGGCTTTGTGCTCTACGGTGCGATGAACCGCAAGGACTGGCGGACTGTTGCAGTCGACGATCTGGGATACGACCGCCGTGAACTAGAAAACGCGCTGATTCCGGTAGTTCGTGCCGAGCTTGTGACTGAACGAAAGGCAGGGTCATGGGCGGAATCCATAATCGATGAATGCCGGGATCTGCTTCGCGCTGTCTTGCCGTTGTCCTTCAACGAGATGGCCTTCCTGGACAAGATCCTCGATGACGGAGAGATTATGCCGGGACTGTTGACAGAGGATGCGGAGATGTCGGAGCGCATTGGCGCGCATCCGCTGCTTCAATGGAAAGCATTGAATGCTCGTCGGCGCCGGTCGCAGCGAGACCAATAGGTGCGCATGATCAACCGACACGCCACCCCGGAAACTAAAATAGCGCTGTTCCGATCCTTGTTCCGCGGACGGGAAGACGTGTATCCCCGCCGGTTCGAGAGCCGCAAGACAGGCAAGTCCGGCTATGCCCCGGCTTGCGCCAATGAATGGGTTCGCGGGCTCTGCGACCGAAAGGCCGTGAAGTGTGTCGACTGCCCCAACCGCCGCTTTTTACCCGTGACCGATGACGTCATACGACAACATCTGCTCGGGCAGGATTCGGGAGGACGGGAGTTCGTCATGGGCCTCTATCCCATGCTGCTGGATGAGACCTGCTTCGTGCTCGCTGCCGATTTCGACAAGGAAACCTGGATGGAGGACGCGTCGGCGGTACAGGAGACGTGTCGGCAATCGGGCATTTCCGCTGCGATTGAACGCTCGCGCTCCGGCAACGGTGCGCACCTCTGGCTGTTTTTCGAAGAGGCCATCCCTGCCGTTCTTGCGCGGAAACTCGGCGCCGCTCTGCTCACGGAGACCATGGAGCGACGCCCGGAGATCGGTTTGAAGTCCTACGACCGATTCTTCCCCAATCAGGACACGCTCCCCAAGGGTCAGCTCGGGAACCTCATCGCTCTGCCGCTGCAGAAGCAGCCACGCGACCGTGGAAACAGCTTGTTCCTCGACGATTCCATGGTTCCGTACGCCGACCAGTGGGCCTTCCTTGCGACCGTCGGCAAGATCGCGCGTTCCGAGACCGAACGCATCGTCCGATCGGCGGAAGCAAGCCGGGGAAACGTCGTCGGGGTTCGCCTCGTGCCATGGGACGAAACAGCCGATGCACCATGGACGGCACAGCCATCGCGCCGCCCCAAGGACGCCGGAATTACAGGGCCACTGCCGGAATCCATGGAAATAGTCTTTGGCAACGAGATCTACATCGCTAAGGATGGTTTGCCCCCCGCGTTGCAGAACCGTCTCATCCGCCTGGCGGCCTTTCAGAATCCGGAGTTCTACCGCGCACAGGCCATGCGATTGCCGACCTTCGACAAACCCCGGGTTATCGCGTGTGCCGAGGACCATCCCCATCACATCGCCCTCCCACGCGGCTGCATGGAAGAGGTCCGCAACCTGCTGAAAGGGCTCGGCATCAGACTCACGTGGCGTGACGAACGATACGCGGGGACGCCGTTCGATGTCTCCTTTCAAGGTGAACTACGGCCGGAACAGCGATCGGCCGCAAAAGCTTTGGCGGCGTACGACACCGGTGTACTTGCCGCCACGACTGCTT
This sequence comes from Planctomycetaceae bacterium, assembly GCA_007695205.1. Classification (GTDB taxonomy): domain Bacteria; phylum Planctomycetota; class Planctomycetia; order Pirellulales; family Pirellulaceae; genus SKKK01. The sequence goes on along the minus strand of REEF01000777.1, from coordinate 1,418 downwards.
TCGGCAAGACCGTCGTCGCGGCGTGGATGATCGCGAAACGAGGCGTCAGTACGCTGGTGCTGGTACATCGGCAGCAATTGATGGAACAGTGGATCGAGCGGCTTTCGGCCTTCCTGGGAGTCCCGACCAAGGCCATCGGACGAATCGGCGGTGGCCGGAAGAAAGCCGGCGGTGTGCTGGACGTGGCGCTGGTCCAGAGCCTTGTCCGCAAGGGGGAAGTGAATGATCTTGTAGGCAAGTACGGCCATCTGGTCATGGATGAATGCCATCACTTGCCGGCCGCCAGTTTCGAGCAGGTGGCACGCCGTGCAAAGGCGAAGTATGTCCTTGGTTTGTCCGCCACGGTAACCCGAAAGGACGGCCATCACCCCATCATCTTCATGCAGTGCGGGCCCATACGATATCGTGTCGAAGCCAAGCAGCAGGCGGCCGTGCGACCGTTCGCGCACTGCGTCTGGGTGCGCCCGACAGCGTTTTGTGAATCGGACAGCACGGAATCGGATGCCCGTGTTCAGTTCCATGCGCTCTACGATGCCCTGGCTGCGGACGAGAGTCGAAACCGACTGATTGTTGACGACGTTATGGATGCCATCCGGGATGGCCGCTCGCCTGTCGTGTTGACGGAGAGAACCGAGCACTTGAGTACCCTGGCGGAACGTCTCGCGCCCAGGGTGCCACACTGCTTCGTCCTTCAAGGCGGAATGGGCAAGCAACAGTTGAGGTCCGTGCTTGCCGCGCTGGCGGCGGTTCCCGCGGATGAGCCGCGTGTCCTTCTCGCTACGGGACGCTATATTGGCGAGGGATTTGACGATGCGCGACTGGATACGCTATTTCTGACGCTCCCGGTTTCCTGGCGTGGCACCATCGCCCAGTATGCGGGACGTCTGCACCGGCTTTACGACGCCAAGCGGGACGTCCGCATCTATGACTACGCGGACATCAACGTACCGATGCTGGCGCGTATGTTCGATCGGCGCTGCAAGGGATACGAGGCGATCGGCTATTCGATCCTGCTGCCGGCCAGCGCCGTGCCGGGGTGGCCGCCCGACGTTCCGCTACCGGTCGAACCGGAATGGAAACGCGACTACGCCGCCAGCGTTCAGCGGTTGATCCGCGACGGCGTGGACGCGCACTTGGGCAACCTTTTTGTTCACGCAACGCGGAGCCCGAGGGCGGATGCACAGGGAGAGTCCCGCGCGCGTAGCGCCACCGAGGCTTTTCTTTTTCGCCGTCTGGAAACGCTTCCGCAAGCGGCCGGAAAGTTCATCCTCAATGCCGCCTTGCCAATCCCCTTCGACCAGCGTGGCCAACTGGAGGTGGACCTCCTCTGTGCGCAGTCGCGACTGGCCATCGAACTGGACGGTCCTCAACACTTTGCCGATTCCGACGCCTATCGGCGGGACCGTCACAAGGATGCT
>REEF01001060.1 GCA_007695205.1 Planctomycetaceae bacterium | reverse complement strand
ATGGTGAGATCGTTGCCCGAAAACGACTCCCGACCCCTGTCATCCACGGAGGGAAGTTTCGCAGAACCCATTTGATCAAGTACCGAACAATGACCCAGCATACCCGTCCAGCAACACGCTCTGCACCGCTCAGACGCAGACCGCGCACGCATCGCGGCCTGGCGCTGGTCGCAGCGCAACGGGGTCGGGAGTCGTTTTCGGCCATGGACTTGCCAGATGGTGAGATTGTTGCCCGAAAACGACTCCCGACCCCTTTGCGTCGTGCGCGCCGCGGCCAGTCGCTGGTCGAATTTGCGATGGTCGCGCTGGTCGTCTACCTGCTGCTGGCCGCCATCCTGACCTTCGGCCACGCCCTGTACGTCGCGCAAGGTCTGCAACAAGCGGCCGATCTGGCGGCACGTGAAATCGCCCGCACGCCGCTGGGGGCGGACGCAACGTTCAAAGAAGTACTTACGGATGGTTCGCTTGGACCAGATGGGGCGAACATCTACAGCGAAGACTATTTGGTCTACGACTTGAACTTGAACGATTTAGAGGAGAATCAAAGCTTTTTCCACGACATCGTCCAGGACTGGCCGTTGCTCAATCGGCAATTGGCCACGTTGATGATCGTGGACAACAGCATCCCTGGACGCCGGTTGTTGCGTTATCCGGGAGCCTTGTTGACCAGCGATACAGCTCCAACTGGGCTGACGGTAGGCATTCCCCTCGTCATGGGCCGCGACGATGCTGGTATCGAGACCATCCGTTGGGTGCCAGTGGTGGAAGAAATCGAGCCCCGTTCCTTCCGAATCGACTCCGAACGGCGCGGCATCGTCGCGCTACGCATCAACTACCCCTTTCAATCGGCATCGATGAGCAGCTTTCGAGTGAATGACAATGATCCGTTTGCCCCGACGATCGGATCTCCGCATGCGGCGGACGACGGTGCAGTTACGGAGCTGAATCCAGATGAACGGCCGGGAGGTTTTGTTGCCGGTCCCGTCGATGGCTCACAGGGCTTCCACGCCGGTACGTACGGCGGCCAGTACGGCTTGGGCGCCCAGGGCGCTTTTGGGCGAGTCGACGAGATCACGGGCGGCCGTCCGGTTCGACCCTTCCGCCGCGTGATTTCCGCGCAAGCGATCTACCGTCGGGAGATATTCGATTGACCATTACAACCTGCACAACCCCTTTTGCTGTGAACGTTTTGAACCTTTGGGTTTTGAGTTTGAGATTAGTTTCGTATTTCGGATCTGAGATTTCGGATTTGAAATAGACAAAGGGGATTCCAAAGTTCCCCGAACCCCGCGATCGATCAGAAAACAAGGAATCACTCATCATGCCTCGCATTCAACCTTATCGCCGACGATCTTCGTCCAGTTTCTGGCTCGGCTTGCTGCTGGTGCTGCTGATGGCCGGCGGCACAGTGGTCGGGTTGCTGATGCTGCTGGGCGTTTCTCTGAATCCTTTTGCCGATCCGCGGGACGATCCGTTCATGGTGCGGATGCCGATCAACAGCCGTCCGATCCCGGCCTACACTCGCGTGGAACGCGAGCATCTGCTGGATCCGGCCACGGGCGGTTTGGCGTACCAGCGGATTCCGCCCGAGGCGGTGCTGGGTATGTCGATCACGGGGATCGCGGACGATGGTTCGCACGTCGAGAGCACTGTGCGGGCGATCCGCAACGCCAGCGACGAGGTGGTGTTTGTTACGGACGAGGGTCACGAGGTCCGGCAGGATCAGACGTTGGAATTGGGCGGCGTCATGATGAATGTCAGCGACATCGTGGGCCGCGTTGTCCGACAGGATGCCCGTCCGGGACTCGGGTTCCACCAAGGTATCTTCTTTCCTTTGGGCACTCCGAGCGGCATCGCCGGCGCCACGCCGCCCGGCATGCGAGCCGTGACGCTGGACGCGACCAAGCTGACGGGCGTCCACGCGCTGAACGCGGGCGACCGGATCGATCTGATGGCCAGCGTTCCGGCCAGCGAACTGGGCTCGTTCCAATCCCAGTACGAAAGCCGGTTGCCCGCCGCCGCGCTGGTCGCTTCGCCCTCCGGCGACCGTCGATCGGACTCGGCAACCGAACCGGTGCTGCTGGCCCAGAACGCGATCGTTTTGAAACCGGTGTACATCCGGCAGGAAACGACCTCGTCGGCTTCCCTGATGCAAGGTCGGCGGATGCAGAACGTTCCGAAGTACGAGGTGGCGTTGGCGGTTTCTCCCGAGGACGTGATCCCGCTGCAAAGCGCATTGGACAAGTCGCTGGCGATCACGTGTGTCGCTCATTCGATGCAGCCCAGCCGCAACGAAGTACCTGTGGCGGCCGGGCATCCCACGGAAGATACGGTTCCCGTCACGGTGCGTCCGATCTTCGCGTACGAGGTGGTGACCCGCGAAGCGTTCATCAATCCGGGCACGCGTCGGATTCGGATGCAGCCGGTCAGCCGCCAGGATATCGATCGGTTGGAGATTATCACGTCGCTGGACGAAGCGCTGGGGGCGGTCACGCGGCACGACATCCCGGCCGGCCATTACCTGCGGCGTTCGGATCTGTTGTCGGGCACGCTGCCGGAGCGCCCGGCGTCGGCGCAATCGGATCGCAGCGCGGCCGCCTTCGATGGGGTCGACGAGCCTTTCCAATTCGTCGCCGAACACCGCGCAGTCGAAGCTTCTCAGGCTCAGGCCGACGACGCCTACCCATCGCCCACCGCGGTCGGCGACCGCCCGGCGATCACTCGCTTCATCCCGCCCGGGCGCCGCGCGCTGGCGGTGCCGTGGAATTTGCTGTACGGCGCTGAGCACCTGCAGATCGAGGACCGCTTGGATCTGTTGGCCAGTTATCCGCTGGAACGGCAGCGCGGACGGAGAACCGTCGAGACGCGGGCGGACGCTTCGACGCTCAGCTCCGAGCACGATGAGACCACTTCGCGGGAGACCGACCGGACTCGGGACGAATCGCTCGCGGGCCGAGCCGAGCCGTGGTTTGTTGCCAGCGATGCGATCGTGGTCGGGCCGGTCGGCTTTCCGGCCCCGGCCGCTGCGTTGCGAGCGATCGGCTCAGGACGTCCGGGCGAGGGGCGCGGGGCAACCGCATTGTCCGGGCCCGCGATCCTGCTGGCCGTCGACGACCGGGACGTGGAAACGATGATCACCGCCTTGAACACACCGGACGTCTTGTTTTCGGTCGCCTTCCGATCGCAGGGCTTGGAAGATGCGCCGGACGGGTACCGGCGAATCGCGGTGGCGCCGGTCGAACTGCCGGCGTGGCAATTGTTTTCCGATCTGAACTGGAAGGGCTTGCGGCGTGATATCCCGACTCGCTTGGTCCGGACCGACGATCCGGCGTTCGACGACGCACTGGGTGCCGATCGGATCGGCCAGTACTTCGGTCGCGTCTTGAACAGGACGAAGCGGCGATTCGACTTTTTCACCGCGGACGATTTCCTGCCCGAGGGTGCCCAACCCGGCGTTGCGGCTGGGATTGCGCCGGGCGCCATGGCCGTGAACGTGATGGGCAATCAGATCGCAAGGCTCGGTTGGTTTCAAGAAAACGACCGAGTCGCTTTGATGCTGGCCGGCGATTTCGAATCGCCCGCCAACGCCGTGTTGCACAACACGATGGCGGTGGGTCATTCCGCGCAGGTCGTGGTCCAGGATGCTAGGATCATCCGCGCGGCGTCGGACACCAGCGAGATGGTCACGCTGGAGGTGATGGCCGAGGACGTCGCGGCGTTGGAAGCCGCCTTATCGTGGCAGAATGCCGGCAGCAGGTCGCTGGTCGCCGTCGCTCGGCCTCGCGGCGATCAGAACAGCGTTTCGAACCATCCAAACGCCTCACAATCCGTCGACTTGCGCGATCATACTCCCTATCGCGATGCACGGAAGTTCGAGACGTTGATCGGCAGGCAGCGGCAGGTCCATATATTCGAACCCCCGATGCGGACGCAACCATGAACCGGCACCTGTCCCGCGCGCGTCGCGGTTACACCCTGGTCTTCTTCGCCATGTTCCTGTTCGGATTCATGGCCCTGGCCGCATTGGTGATCGACGTAGGGTTCGCGCGGTTGACTCAGCGGCAGATGCAAACGGC
>REEF01000805.1 GCA_007695205.1 Planctomycetaceae bacterium | reverse complement strand
GGAATCGGTCGCGTCTTCAGTAAGTGGACGGAAGTTGCTTTTCTCGCCTTCGGGCGAAGTAGCTGCTCTCGACACCAGTCGGGCGTATGTTGCCGCCCGGTGGACGCAACCTCGATAAATCGGGAAGATCGTCGGGGAACCCCATCAGGCGCTCATACTGCTCCGGATCGAACTCCCGCGCCAACTCAGCATTGCGCATCCAAATCAAACGCCATTGCCTTGCTTGCGGCGAATCAAGATCGAGTTTCGCGATAAGGGACTGTGCGGCTGCTGTCAGCCCGTCAAGCCTTCCATCAGGATGGTCGATATGATAAGTGCCCGACACTTGGCCCCAGCGTTCTCGCTGCAAGCAGTAGACACAACGGAACGTAAATTCGTCGCGTAGCCACGGTCGGTACGATTCATAATCGGCGTAGCCCTGCGGCCCATGCCGCCGGGCGTGCGACTCAGCCGGATAGTCAAACGGGACCATCAGAAGCCTCGCTCAGGAGTTGAGCGTCTCGTTTCTTCTGGAGCAATTGCTGGTGGATCCGCTGCGCCCCGGCTAGGTCGAACGGCGCGTTCTGATCGAGATGACGGCGCAACTGAGCCTGAAGTTCGTCCAACTCTTGAAGTTCGACCGCAGTGAGCGTGCCCTCGATCTGCCGGTCGATCAAATCGCAGCGACGGGCGTTCCTTTCGTCCGTCCAAGGGCCGGATTCTTGCCGCGATCCGGAAACAGCAGATTGGGATTGACGAAGCAACACCTCGACAGCCCACTGCTCGAGTGAAACATTTTGCTGTTTGGCCTGGTTTTCGAGTTGCCTCGCGACGCTGTCGTGCAGGGTGATGGTAACGGGCATGTTCCACGGGTCTCCGGTAAAGTGTTCTTTCTCCGGGTATGCTACATACCCTGGACAGCCAAGTCAAGGTTCCAGACCCCCACTTGACGCACCGCACGCCAACCGCCGGCGGCTACCGACCCCGGCTTCCCGCTGCGCGTTGACGGTGGCCGGGCGGGCCTCTATGTTGGGCGGCGTGGTTCGGTACACGCACAGGAGTGGATGCTATGAACGCGGCAGCGACGATGGTTCGGTTGATCCGTGTGTTTGTTTCTTCGCCCGGCGATGTCCAGGCGGAACGCGATGTCGTGGACGAAGTCGTGGCGGCGATCAACCGCACCGATGGCGACGCAGGCGGCTTTCGGTTGGAGACGTTCCGGTGGGAGGCCAACGTGACGCCGCAGATCGGACCGCGTCCACAAAAGGTGGTCGATCAGCAGACGCCCGAATACGACGTTTATCTGGGCATGATGTCCACTCGCTTCGGCACGCCAACCGGGCGTTACGGCAGCGGGACCGAAAAGGAGTTCAAGGATGCCCTGAAGCAATGGAAATCCGCGGGCCAACCGTGGATCACCTTCTATTTCGACGACGCACCAAAGTCGCTGTCGAAGCCGCAGGAGATCGAATAGTTCCTGAAAGTCAGCAAATTTCGCGAGCGTCTGCAAAAACAAGGCATCGTGCGCGGCTACCAGGCCGTGCGCGGCGGCGAGGACGGGTTCTACGAGCAAGTATCCGAACATCTGCGGTCCATCGCGCGGGAAGTGTGTCGTCGGATTGCGGTTGAATCGGGACCTGCCAATTCAGCGAAGGTTCCCAAGTCGGTTCGGACAACGCCCGCCAATCCACCCATCCCTCAGGCGTATCTGGACTGGCTGCGCCCTCAGTGCGCCGACGTAGATCAAATGGGCTTGCGAGTTCAACAGGGTCAAGCGGTCACGCTGAAACACGTCTACGTACCGCTGACCACCTCGGCGGAACTTGAAACCCGGGAGATGGACCGACAACTCAGCCGGACGGCGGGGCGCGACGAGGAGCGGCCCGTCCAGACTTTGCTGGATCTGTTGGGGACCGCATCCCTGTACGTTCCGGGCTCGCCGGGCGCGGGCAAGTCGACCTTCTGCCGCTGGGTTGCCTGGATCGTCTGCGAGGGCTCCGTGCCCGCGCCGCCGATCGCGGCGCCCAAGAAGTACCAGGAATCGTTGCCGGCCTCGCTACGGGACCGGCTGCCGTTGCTCGTTCGGCTGCGAGATTTCTGGGAGTATGTGCCGCAGACCCCCGGCTGCCGGGATATGACCCGCGCCGAATTCGAAGCCGCCCTCGGCCGGTGGATCGGAGACAAACAGCCGGGCGGACTGACCTGGGATCTGGTCCGAGCCCACTTGGACTTCGGCTCGCTGCTGCTGATCCTGGACGGCGTGGACGAAGTGCCGTTGACGCACGGCGATGATCGCCGTGTCTGCCAGCCGCGGGCGATCCTGCTGTCGGGTCTGATCGCCGCGCTCGATTCCTGGCTGGATCGGGGAAACCGTGTGCTGCTGACCAGTCGCCCGTACGGTCTGCGCGACGGGGATGCCGGCCGTCTGCCGTTGCGGACCGCGCCGTTGGGCGATCTGGACGAGCCGCTGCGCACCTTGTTGGTCCGCCGCTGGTTCCATAGTCTGATTCCAGACGCGGCCTCGGCCGAACGGATGGCCGGCCAGATGCTCCAGCACGTCGGTCAACGGCAGGACTTGCAGCCGCTGACCGTGAACCCCATGCTGCTGACGTCGATGTGCATCCTGTATCACCAAGGCGGCCGGTTGCCCCAGCATCGGCACGACCTATACAACCGCATCGTCGACAACGTCCTGTTCAACCGCTTTCCGGACGACCGCGAGGTGATCGATCCGGTGCGCAACCGTTTGGCCGTGATCGCCTATGGCATGCATACGGGGCAGGGATTGGCGGAAGACCGCGCGACGCCTCTGGCCGAAGTTACCTACGCGGAGATCGACCGGATGATCCAGAACTACCAGGCGCATACGCCTTGGTCCGAAGCCGGCTATACGAACGCCGTGCAGGCCCGCGAGCAACTGCTGAGCCGCACCGGATTGCTGCTGCCGCAGGCCGAACAGCGGGCCGCATTCTACCATTTGACGCTGCAGGATTTCCTGGCGGCTCAACGCCTGCTGGACTTGCATGAAGAGGATCTGTTCGACGTGTTCTGCCAGCGGGCCCAGGTGCCGGAGTGGCGCAGCACGCTGTCGTTCGTGTTGGGTTCCCAATTGGCCAAGCACTCGTCGCCCCAGCGAAGCACCACGTTGTTGGGCCGCCTGATCCACGCGCTGAGCGAGGATCGGGTGGGCTTGGCCGTTGTCGTCGGCCAGTGCCTGCAGATCCTGATCAAGCGAGGTTTGCGCCTGATGCCCGCGATCGAAGACCTGTTCCGCCAATACTGCGTAGGGGCCATCGAGCGCCAGGTGGCGCTGCGCGACCGGTGCGAGTTGGGCTTGGCGCTGGGCCACCTGGGTGACCCACGAATCGTCAGGGATCTGCGCGACCGCGCGGCCTACGTCCCGATTCCCGCCGGAACCTATCGGGTGGGCGACGACGAACTGCACTCGCAGTACGACTGGGTGGAGGCGCAGACGACGTGCGAAATCGCCGTTTCCTTCTTGTTGAGCAAATACCCGGTTACCAACTCGCAATATGCACCGTTCATTCAGGCAGCCGGATACGACGATCGGCAATGGTGGACGGCGGACGGTTGGAAGTGGCGCGAGCAGCAGCAGATCCGCGAACCGCAGTTTTGGCAAGACGCACGCTTCAATGCGCCCAACCAACCGGTCGTGGGCGTATCGTTTTGGGAAGCGGAAGCGTTTGCCAAGTGGATTGGCGGTGGTCTGCCGACCGAGCACGAGTGGGAGGCTGCGGCGCGCGGGTCGAACGGATCTGCGTATCCGTGGGGCGACGACTGGGAAGACGGCATCTGCAACAGCGTTGAGACGGGTTTGGGGCAGACATCTCCCGTGGGCATCTTCCCGCGATCGCGAACGCCGACCGGACTGGAGGACATGGCGGGCAACGTGTGGGAGTGGTGTGCGGATGTGGGTACAACGCCGTGGGAGGCCAGCGGCCGGGTGTTCCGCGGCGGCGGTTGGGGGTACCACTCGCAGGGCTGCCGGGCGGCGAGCCGCGACGCGGTCGGGCCGTCCATCCGCGACGGCGACCTGGGCTTCCGCGTGGCCGCAGTTCCGCTCGGTTCGGTTCCGGCAGCCAGCAC
>REEF01000880.1 GCA_007695205.1 Planctomycetaceae bacterium | reverse complement strand
CAGTGACGTAGCCGTCCTCCTTCGTCTTTTTGCGTCCGTGCCACCAATCGTGTTCGTTGTGGTCGCCCACGTGACTGACAAAATCAATGTTGCCACTGTGGTAGCCGATGAATTCATCAAATCCGTGATTCTGAGGATGATAGTCTTCAGAGTTGTGGACATAGCCCTGATGCCACTTGCCGATCAAGGCCGTGGCGTAACCCGCCGATTGCAGCAGTTCGGCAAAGGTCACTTCGGACTTCTTCAACCCTTTCCGGTGTTCGGGATGCGCGCGCGCCGGATGAATCACCGCTTCGATTCCGGCCCGCTGTTGGTATCGTCCAGTCAATAGTCCGGCTCTAGTCGGTGAGCAGACGTTGCCCGACGAATGGAAATCGGTCATCCGCATTCCTTCGGTTGCCAAACGATCGATTTCGGGCGTTTTGAAATAGGGGTTTCCAAAACAACTGACACCCTCATACCCCATATCATCCACCATGATGATGACGAAATTGGGACGTTCATCGGCATCGCCCGGCTTTTCTGCGTGGTCGCGTTCATCTGCGGAGTCCAATTCCTCGATCTGCAGATTCCGGAATGAGATTTCGGCCTTGCAGTTCCCATGAATCTGCAGGGCAATGTTTCCCTCCTGGGCGATGCCTTCTTCCAGTTCCCGGTAGGAAACCGTCATCTGTCCATTGAGATAAATCTTCACCTCGTTCCCAATGGCCAGGATCTCGTACTGGTTCCAATCACCGGGCTTCTCAATGCGTTTCACCAGTTCCGGATCGGCCTCGGCGACAAACTTCTTGCGTCGCGACTCGTCATAGAGATAGCCGGAATAGCCCGCGCCGATATCGGCCTGGTAGCCGATCATTTCGTTCGGCGGATCAGACGTGCGTCGGCTGCGAAACTGAACACCGCCATTGACAAACCCGTTCGTTCCAACCAGCCGGTATTCGAGTCGCAGACGAAAGTTCTTGTAGACTTTGTCTGTCGCCAGGAATTCGTTACGTGGATTCCCTTCCAAACTGCCACCGACGATCACGCCGTCTTCGACCCGCCAAACCGATTCTACATTCCCGTTCCAGCCCCGTAGCGTCTTGCCATCAAACAGGCTTTGCCAGTTTCCTGCGGAGGAGATTGACGCTTTCAATGGCGTGCGCTTGTCGTCGTCCAGGGGCATCAGCGCGCCTGTCCGCTGAAGGGCGTCGTTCATGGCGTCCAACATTTCGCGGAGCTTGTCGGGCTCGGTTGTCGCGAGATTTTTCGATTCACTAGGGTCGGCCTTCAGGTTGAACTGCTCGATGCTCGGCCAATTGGGCAGCCGGCCGCCGTTGCGGGCGCGGTACATCAGCTCGTGAGGGTCCGTTTTTGATGGATCTTTGCCCGTTCGGTAGTGGTAGACGATTTTCCACTCGCCCTTGCGGTACGCGGTAAAGTAGGAACTGCGGTGTCCGTGCGGGTAGTGCATGAGAAACTCACGTGTCGGCTTGGCGACGCGCTGACCGTCGAAGGCTGGACGAAGGTCGATGCCGTCGAGTGCAACCTCTAGCGTATCGACGCCCGCCGCGCCTAAAATCGTCGGCAGCAGGTCGTACACAGCACCGATGCGGTTGGTGATGGCACCAGCGGCAATTGGCGTGCGTTGCTGATGCGGATTGGCCGGGTTCGCCTTCGCCCAAGCGGCGATGAACGGCACGCGCATGCCGCCCTCGTAGTGCGTCCCCTTCTTGCCGCGCAGCGGCGCGGCGCAGGCGATCTCGTGGTCCGGTCCGATAGGCGCATCCGTGCCGTTGTCGCCCAGGAAGATCACCAACGTGTCCTCGCCCACACCAAGCGATTCGACCTTGTCCAGCACATCGCCAAGCGATTTGTCCATTCCCTCAACCAGCGTTGCGAAGGCGGCGAGGGGCTCATTGGATTCGCCCGTGTAGTTCGCGGCGAAACGTTTGTCAGCCTGAAAGGGCGCGTGCACCGCATAGTGCGATAGATAGCAGAAGAACGGCTTGCCTGCCCGGACGGCTTTCTCGATCTCGGCACTCGCCTCGATCGTTAGCGCCTCCGTCAGATGGATGTCCTTACCGTGGTACTTCTCCAGACCGTGGACCGCAGTCGCTGTTCCACGGCCGAAGTCGTCCGTGCCGTAATAGCTGCCCGGCATGCCGATGGCGCGGCCGCCGACGTTGACGTCAAAGCCGAAGTTCGTGGGGTTCTCGCCGTAGCTGCCATTGGGCCCAAAGTGCGCCTTGCCAACAAAGATCGAGGCGTAGCCGGCGTCCGTCAGCAGCGCCGGTAGGACCACATGGTTTCGCGTTACTCCCTTCCACTGCCACTTAGGACCATAGGGCCCCGAGTTATCCGAGTCGGCCTTGATCCAGTTCGTCGTACGGTGTCGCGCCGAGGTCTGACCGGTGAGGATCGACAGACGCGTCGGCGAGCAAACGCTCATGGCGTAGAAGTCGCTCAATCGCACACCTTGTTTCGCGAGCCGCTCCATGTTGGGCGTACGATAGAACTCATTGAGTGGATGCACCTGCGGCTTGCCCGATACGTCGGTCAGGAATGGGACCGAGGTATCCATCAGCCCCATATCGTCAACCAGGAACACAATGACGTTCGGACGCTCAGCCGCATGGGCTAGCGATGCGAAGAGCAGCAGTAGGATGCAGAGCAGTGGTTTCATGTCTTTGGGGATCGTCTGGTGTGGATTTACTGGACCGCCCAGTTGCGGGCCGCTCGCGAGCGCAATAAATTTGCCTCCGCATCATCGATAAACTCTTCTTTGACGGGATCCAGCTTCAGTTTGCGGCCGAGAGTCCAAGCGATTGCGGCGGCATGGCTGGCGATGTGTGACCGTCGCATGACGTCGGGATTCGCCGAAGTGTTTTCTCGAGTTCGGATGCCGATCACGCCAAGCGAGATTTTTTCATTCGGCGCAGTCCCATCACGCCCCAGCACGTGAGACGGGAGCACCGTGGCCACGGAGACCGCTGCGGACGCCGACGCAGTTTTAACGAGAAACTCGCGACGCGTTGAGTTTGGAGATGTGTCCATAGGTTTTCCTATTGAATTAACAAAGTCGATGATGAGGCGACGTCGCAGGACATACCTCAAGGCCAACCGGTTCAGTCATTCGAGAAGATGTCTTTGCTTGGTAATGTTTTACGTAATGAACATCGTTGACGAGGAATTGAATCATGGGAGGGATGTGTTGAGGTGGAAATACGGCGGACTTTTCTTCCAGCAGATTCGGGGAGGCCAGCAGATTATGGAGAGAACGATTGTCTGCTGGCCCGGCGTTTATCGAACTCCCACTGCGGAGGATTGACAAAGCGTTCCATGGCCAGTCGCGCCGGATAGTTAGCATCGCGGATCAATAAGTGACGAATTCTGTAGTGGGATTCACCAGAATTCCCTGGCTGAAGAATCTCTCGGCGAAATCCACTACGTCAGTTGTTGTTAACGCGATGCTTAGCAGGCAATTGCTGAGTGGTTCGAAAACGAATTAACCTTGCTTGGCAACACGACAAAAATCCTAACCCGAAGTGTCAGCGAGGCGTTTTTCCTCGCTAACGCTTCGGGTTGTGAAGTGTGGCGCCAATTCGTTCTCGGACCACTGAGTGGCTTGATAGGCGGAATCGCTATCACCCCGCTTGCAGACCCAAATCGTCCGCCGTAATCAACAGAACGGCCAATGCTAATCGTAAAATTATTCTGAATCGCCAATATCTGGGCCAAGGGCCAACACTTCCCATCATCTCACCTTTGCTTGCCGTCTGATTTGGATGAACACTACCGGCTTGCGAGCCGCCCAGTGCGGCGGCCAGCGCGGCGAAATCCGACCGCAGAGTTACGACTACACCGCAAGCCATCTACATCGCGGACGCCGAATGAAGAAATTGAACTTGGATTTCGTTTGGTCATGGTTAAAGATTTATAAACAAGGTTCAAACGGCTACGAAGAAAATTGCCAGTTGCGGTCAAAAAATGTGGGTCAAAAAATAGGGGCTCAGCGTGGCCATCCTCCAAGTTGTGGTGTTGCAGTACGCTGTGTATCGGCATACCAACTCTTGAGTCGCTTCAGCATGTCGGCCGCGCGATCGGGTTCTGCGT
>REEF01000877.1 GCA_007695205.1 Planctomycetaceae bacterium | reverse complement strand
GCAACAACGAACCATGTGGAAAACGTTCTCTCCGAAAACGACTCCCGACCCCTTCCGCAAAACGCGATAGTAATCCATTTGCCGATCCTAAGTCGGCAAGGAAAAACGGACTCAAGCAGCGTCTGCCGGTTCGGGGTCCTGAGTAACCTGTGGCGGCCGCATCAAACAGGTGACGATCGCGGCCAGCACCAGTAGCACCGCGGCACCGTAGTAGGAGAAGGCGTAGGAATCGGTCCAGTCCTTGATCCACCCGGCCGCCAGCGAAAGCATAAAACCGCCAACGCCCCACGAAGTGAATACCAGACCGTAGTTCACTCCGAAGTTCTTCAGACCGTAGTAGTCTTTCGTGAACGACGGGAACAAAGCCAGATTCGATCCGTAGTTCATGCCCACCACGGCACACAAGACGATAACCACCAGGCCGGTGCCCAACGGGTTGCCCGGTGTGGCCAAGGACAGCATTGCAATCATCAGGGCTTGCAGGATCAGAAACGATGCCAAGGTCGCCTTGCGCCCCAATTTGTCCGACGCGGCTCCGGCGATCACCCGTCCGGCGCCGTTGCCGATCGCCAAGGCCACAACCGCGTACGTCGCCACCTGGACCTCTTGGCCCAGCGTGGCAGCGATGGAGATAATCATCAAACCGGCACCGGCTCCGCAGGCGTACATGAACCACAGCGCGAAAAACTGCCAAGTCTTGAGCATCTCGCTGGGGCTGAAGTCCTCGCGTTTGACCGGACCGGCCGTGACGGCACGCTTGACGGTTCCCGGCGGCACGTAACCTTTGGGCGGAACCCTCAGCAACTGAGCCAATCCGCAAACGATGACCAGGAAGCCCAGCCCCAAACCGATCACCGTGGCGTTGATCCCGAATGACTGGATCAAGACCCTGGCTAACGGCGCCGTGTAAACACTGGCCAACCCGAATCCTGAAACGACCAGACCCGCGATCAGCCCGGTCTTCGAAGCTGGAAACCACTTGACCGCCGGGGGCGTAGCCGATGCGTAGCCGAATCCGATCCCGGCACCGGCGAGGATCCCGAATCCGATCACATAGCCGACCACCGAGTTCCCCAAAGATCCCGCCAGCAGCATCCCGATCCCGACCAGCACGCCGCCGATCGTCGCCACCAATCGCGGCCCCAATTTGTCCTGCATTCGCCCGGCAGGCACCATGATCAAGCAGAATACCAGGCAAGCGACCGAATAGGGCAGACTGTACTGCGAAGCACTCCAACCCCAATCGGCTTCCTTCATCCCTTCAACCACGATGCTCCAACTGTACAAAACCCCCAAAGCCAAATTGATTCCCAATCCGGCCATCGTTACCCGCCACCCATAATTTATCGATGATTGTCTCGCAGGTGTCGTTTCCGTCGTCATCAAGCTCTCCTTCGGGATCGTGGTTCAACAATGGTCACTGAAAATCGGAGCGGCTACCGCGGATTGCTGCTGGGATCGGCCCAGTCGGCCTGAAGATATCGCGGAGATACGCGATCAATTTGGACTAGTTTATCAAGATCAACAGGTCCCGAGAAGTGGTGTGCCCCTCGCACGATCGAAGCACGCCCAGCACATGACCAGAATTGCCATCCTGCCTAACTTATGCGACCCGAAGAAATTTCACAGTCGATTAAACCTGCTGGACCGCAATAACCGATACAACAAGACACAGCCGTTATCTGCGCGGTGAGTTTCAGCCTTCTTCAGACCTGCGGGATCTCGACAATGACTCGTTTGCTTTCAACCTGGGTAACCATCTCGATTGTCTTCGGAGTAGGAGTTGCTTATATTGCGGCTCAAGAGGCGTCATGGACAAGCCGTTCTGGGGGCTCTCAGTTGACCCAGCACCTGCATGGTGCAGGGCAAGCAGTGACGGCCGAGTACCAACAGGGGCTTGGAGAGCGAGCGAATCCGTCACGAAACGGTCCGGACCAGCCGAAATCGTCGCAGGAACCCTTCGTCCTGGTGGCTGCGACCGAAGATGGACCGGGGGGAGGGTTGCGTTCGGTACTGACGCGAAGGTCGACCTTGGCCGATGCAGCTCAGCCAGCCGCCGAACCATCGTCCAGTCGTTCTGAATCCGCAGAATCTCCGCCCGCACAGCAATCATCGGGTGAGCAGCCGGGGATTTTGGAAACGGAGCCGGACATGGGAGCTTCCTTGCTGAGCCCGTTGAATCCGCCGATCGTACCGTCCAGACCATTGGACGTGGAACCCGGAGATGCGCCGCTGGAACCGCCCGCTTCCCTGACGGATGCCGGGGCTTCCCTGACGGATGCCGGGGCTTCCCTGGAGAAAACGGCCCCGACTGACGATACCCCGCTGAGTCAGGATGCGACGATCTCCTCGCGCAGGGTTCATCGCGACGCTCCACAGCACAGTTCACCGTCGTCGATCGCCACCAAGCCGGCGGCAGTAACCGATCCGAAGACGTCCGCAAAGTCGGTCCCGGGATCGACGGCCAGCGAGACCTTGAACAGTAGCACCGGAGCCTTGTTGCGCGTCGATACGGTCGGCCCGGAAGCGATCGCTGTCGGCGAGACGGCCGATCTGACGGTCAGCTTGATGAACATGGGGGTGACCGAAGCACGCCAAGCCAGTGTGCGAGTCACCTTGCCGCAGCATTTGGAATTGGTTTCTTCGCAGGTGGAAGAGGGAACGGCTCGCGTCCAACCGGAATCGATCTCGGGTTCCGTTCTGGTGTGGTCGATCGACCATCTTCCGGCTCGTGCCCAGCGGCGGATGATGCTGCGCGTGATCCCGACAACGGCAGCGCCTTTGGAATTGCCCATCGAGTGGTCCGTGGCACCGCTCGCGTCGGTCACCAGAATTCAGGTTCAGCAACCGCGTCTGGAGTTGTCACTCCAAGGTCCCGGCGACGTCGTGTATGGCGACACGAAACTGTTCACGGTAACCGTATCGAATCCTGGCGATGGAGATGCGCGGCATGTGTCGCTGCGTCTGTCGCTGGGTGACGAATCGGCGGACGATCTGGAGATCGGCACGCTGGCAGCGGGAGTCAGCCGCAGATACGAAGTCGAGGTGACGGCGCGGCAAGCCGGTTCGCTGGCCATCAATGCGATCGTCCAGGGAGCGAACGATCTGCGCGCCGAGGCTCGCGAATTGCTTCAAGTGCGACGCGCTGAACTGAAATTGGAAACGGCCGGTTCCGGGATGCAGTACGCCGGATCGGTTGGAACGTACCAGGTCCGAGTCGTCAACCAGGGCGACGCAGCGGCCGAAAATCTCGTGGCGTTGGTTCGGTTGCCCGCCTCGGTAGACTACCTGCGAGGGCTGGAGCAGGCCGAGCAGCAGGGCGATCGGCTGACCTGGCCCGTGGGGCGACTGGCGGCGGGCGAGGAGCGGATCTATCGGTTCTTCTGCCAACTGAATCAGCCGGGCGACGCACGGTTCGACATCGCGGTCCGCAACGACCGCGATCTGGAGTCGGCTAGCAGCCTGGTGACGCGAGTCGAGTCGATTGCGGACTTGAAGATGACGATCAATGATCCGGCCAGTCCTGTCCCGGTGGGAGAAGACGTGCTGTACGAAATCGAGATCGTCAATCGTGGTAGCCGCGCGGCTAACCAGGTCCAGGTCATCGCCCAGTTTTCGGACGGCATCGAGCCTGTCGCGGTCGAGGGCAGCCCGGCGGAACTGGTGCCCGGCCAGGCGGTGTTCGAGCCGATCGCCCACGTCAATCCCGGCCAGACGGTTACGCTGAAGGTCAAGGCCAAGGCCGACCGCGAAGGTAGCCATATCTTCCGAGCCGAGTTGCGCTGCAGTGATCCCGAGTACCGATTGGTCGCCGAGGACACCACGACCTTTTACGACAGCGAGTTGATGGTTTCGCCCGGCCAGTCGATTTCGCCCAGCGACGCACCGGCAGGTAGTGCTGCCCGCGCGCCGCGCTGGGGAGCCGAAACGATCACGCGCTGAACAGCCAAAGGCTTGGCAAACCGTAGCAGGCACACTCCGTGTGCCGTCCGCCGTGTAAAGTCCGCCGTGTGCCGTCCGCCGTGTACAGTGTGCTGTCCGCTGTCCGCAGTGTACGGCACACGGAGTGTGCCTACTACTTTATGCGTCGCTTCAGCA
>REEF01000593.1 GCA_007695205.1 Planctomycetaceae bacterium | reverse complement strand
ACCCTCTGGGCGAGGAACACAATCGCAACGACGATAATCATGCCGAGGATCCTCTCCATCGTGCGCGGCTTCAGCTTCGAGGCGCCCATGTACGATCCCAAGCTCCCGCCCAGAGCCACGGCAACGATCAGCGGTGCAAACTCGGCCGGGTCCAACGGGTGGTGCTGAAGCCTGGCCACCAGACCTGCACACGAATTGACCCAGATGAAGATCGCGCCGGCCGCCGCAGCCTCTTTCGGCGAGCCCAGATCGAAAACGATGATCAAAGGCACCAGATAAACGCCTCCGCCGATCCCCACGATCCCCGCCACCAGTCCCAGAATGGCCCCAATGACCATCGACAGGACAATGCGTTGCATCTTGCCGAGTTCAAGTTTCAGCGAAACATGGTCCCAACCGTAGATGCGAACGGCGACCAACACCAACGAAATCATCAGAACCCAGTAGAAGACCTCTTTCGGCAACGTCAGCGAGCCGCCGACATACGACATCGGCATCGAAGTCAGGAGGAACGGCAGGATGAGCCGCAGTCGCGCGTGCCCTTTCCGTAAGAAGTTGACGCTTCCGATGAACGTCACCAACAGGTTCAGCGTCAGCGAAGTGGTGGGAATCATCACGTGGCTGACCCCGAAAATCGCCATCAACGCGGTATAAGCCGAACCGCCACCCAACCCGACCGAGGAATAGGCCAGAGACACCCCGAAAAAAAGCAGGGCCAAAACAATCGACGTCGCAATCGGGTCTTCCATCCTGTCGTACTCGTTCCCGGCAAACCAGCAAAAGGGACTCCCAGATGGCTCCGAGTATAGCAGCGGAAGCCGGAATCTGTCACCGCGCGAAGCAGTTGGACGACATCACATTCGTTGTCGCCAAATGCGTCCCTGCCAAACAGCTTGAACTGCACCTCGTCCATCAAGACTTCCCGACATTCGGCCGGCGTTCGAGATGGGCGACCGCGTTGGTAGAATCAAGCGGCGCGGATTAGGACGGCGCTGGCTTGGCCGTGGGGGGTGACGCTCAGGTTCAGGAAGCAGGTGCCGGCGGGGGTGGATGTACCTTGGGCCGCTGCGATGGGACAGGCCGGGTCGGGTGTCTCGTAGTTGCGGATCGGGAAGAGCGAACCGTCTTGAAGGGCCAACAGGCTGGCGATCAGCTCGACCATGCCTCCGGCTGCTCCCAGGTTTCCGAAGTAACTTTTGGCTGCCGTGACGGGAATCTTGTGGCCATTGTCGCCGAAGATGGCCATGATAGCCGCCGCCTCGTCGATGTCGTCCTTTCGAGTCGCCAGGCCGTGGGCGTGGATATGTCCGACGTCGCTCGGTTTCAGGCCCGCCTTGCGCAGGGCTTGGACGATCACATTCTGCAGCGATTGACGGCTGTTCGCAACGCCTTGCGGCGTCATCGAGGCCGACGAGCCATAACCGATCACCTCGCCCAAAATCGCGGCCCCGCGCGCCCGAGCGGTTTCCAAAGCCTCCATCACAATCGCCGCGGCGCCTTCGCCTAACACCATGCCGTGGCGATCACGATCGAAGGGACGGCATAACCGCTCGGGTTCGTCTTCCCCTTGAGCGATTTCCTCTTGCAGTGCTGTGTGGACCGTACGCAACGGATGCAGACGCGTCCCGGTGGCTCCGGCCAGCATGGTGTCCGCATGGCCGCGTTGGATCGTGCAATACGCCTCGGCAACCGCCAGATTCGACGAGGCTTCGCGCAGCGTGATCGAGTTGTTCGGACCTCGCATGTCGTTGTAGATCGCGATGTGGCTGGCCGGCATGTTCGGCAGGTATTTCAGCAGCCATAACGGCGTCACCTGAGACAGGCCCTCGGTCGCCCAGCGGCTGAAATCGAAGTGTCCGTCGCCGTCCAGACACCTCCGTACGCCCTCGGTGAACTCCTGCGGGTCGGTCATGATATAGTCCGATCCGTAGACGGCGCCGGTGCGATCCACGTCGTAATCGCCCGAGCGCAAATGGGCGTCTTGTAAAGCCAGTTGGGCGGAGGCCACTCCCATCTGGATCTCGCGGCACATCACCTTCAGGCCCTTGCGGATCGTCCGCTTCTGCTCGCCGGACAGATCTCCGAAATCATCGATCTTGCCTTGGAAATCCCAAGCCTCGGCGGCGCACCGAAACGGCAATGCGGCACTCGGCAAGCATCGGATCGGCCCGACACCACTGCGGCCCGCTTGCAGGGCTTCCCATAACACCTGCCTACTGTTGCCCAACGGGCTGATCAATCCTGCACCTGTGATCACAACGCGGCGTGAAGCAGTCGACATGGTAAAACAGCATCCTCGCGGGTCGGGTTTGTTTCGAATGTTGGGGAACCGAAGCTCCTATTGAATCGGTTAAAATATTCTACTTGCCACAAGCAACAAGTCGAGCCGATACGAGAAAGCGAAATCCCCGTCCTGACGCTCGGATTCGCTCGGAAATGACGGCCGATCGAAATCCTTCCAAGTCGGGAATCCGCACCTCAGTGGGGTATCAGTCCGAGTGCGACGGTGCCCATGGGCGTCGGACTACCCTCAGTCCACCCGTATCATCCTCTGCCGATGAAGGGGGAACCGTTGCGGGAGGCACCGGCAGTCGTCCCACCCGTGCCAGCCGACCGCTGGGGCTTCCGCGGTGTTCGTCCAGACACCATAATTGCCGCAGTACACTGGGGCGAACCACGGCATGTCCGGTCTGTACGAACACGATGTCGCCAGTCGTTTCCGATAACGTCTTGTCGATCGAATCAGCACTTCGGTCGACTTCGTCGCGACGGGCGATCCGGACCTGAGGGTATTGGATCGCCAGTTCGCGAGCCACATCGATAGTCTGGTCGGTGGACCCCTGATCGACGAGGACAATCTCAAATTTCTCGGTCAAGTCGTTCAAGAGCTCGAACAGATTTTGCACGTTTTCTGCCAGCGTCTTCTCGACATTCGCGACTTGGAGAACCAAGCTGAGTGAGCGGCTCACAATTGCATCCTTTCCGCAAGACGACTGCGAAACAAGGGGGAGGGGGGCTCTGGGCTTGATCGGTGAAAATCGTTTCCAAACTGAAGCAAACACGCGACCATTCCGTTCGTCCCAACTGGTGCGAATGTTCCGGTTACGTGAAACTGAACGGGTGGCAAACAGGCCGGCAGATCATACAATGAAGGGATTGATGACACTCGCGGGGCACCCCCGCTTTGAGAGGGGAAAGTAGGCAGATATGTTGAAACCGACTGAAGTATTGGAGAAGGATTTCCTGGATACCCGTTGTATGTTGCTGGAGATCGCTGCCATGTTGGATCGATTGGATGCAGCCGCCCAGCGCGAGCAGACCCCAGCGGCTGCCGAAGATCCGCGTCTCCAGCAGATCCATCAAGCACTGCAGTTGCTGACCGAGCGGGAAACGACGGCCGATCGGGTCGAGCGGCTGTTGCATCTTTTTTCGGAAAAGGACTGAGCGGAGCCAGACCATGCAAATTATCCAACCCCACTACCACGGGATTGCGCGCACGGCCCAGGACTACCAGCGGATGGCTATGGCTGGGGTCGTGGCCGTTGCCGAACCTGCTTTTTGGGCAGGGTTCGATCGCAAGTATCCGGAGACGTTTATCGACTATTTCCGGCAAATCAGCGAATTCGAGCCGACTCGAGCCGCTCAGTACGGCATAAGACACTTCTGCTGGGTCGCCGTAAATCCAAAGGAAGCAGAGAATCCGCCGCTCAGCTACGAAGTGCTGAAGCACATGCCGGAATTCTTCGACAAGCCGAATGTGCTGGGCGTCGGCGAAATCGGGTTTCACAAGACGACCCGAAACGAAGAAGAGATTTTCGAGGCGCAGATCGAGATGGCGTTGAAGCACAACCAGTTGATTCTGATCCACACGCCCCATCTGCAGGACAAGGTGCGTGGCACGCGGAGGACGCTGGAGGTGTTGGCTCACATGAAGGTCGACCCGGCTCGCGTCTGGATCGATCACATCGAGGAGCACACGATCCGTGCGCCGTTGGATGCGGGCTACTGGGTCGGGTTCACCCTGTACCCGATCACCAAGTGCTCGCCCAAACGGGCGGTCGACATGTTGGAGCATTACGGCAGCCAGCGCATCCTAGTCAACTCGTCGGCCGACTGGGGCCCCAGCGATCCGTTTACGTTGCAGGAGTGCATTTTGGAGTTCCGGCGACGCGGCCACTCGTTGCAGGAAGCGCTCGAGATCTTTCACAACAATCCCTGCCGATTCTTGGGACAGAACCCCAAATTCGACATTCAACCGATTCGCGTCCAGCATGAGAATTAGGTTCATTGACCGTGCGGCTTGGACATTGCTGCTGGTGGTGACGCTGGCAGCGTCGGCCGCAGCGCACCCGATCTCGATCACCAAGTCGCTGGTCTACGTCACGCAAGACCGGGTCACGGTGCATATCGAGTTGTTCGTCGAGGACTTGTTCCTGTTCCATGACCTGAAACCCAACGACCAAGACTTTTTCGAACCGCAGGTCATCGAGAGGGGCATCGAAAAGCACGAGCCGTTCCTGCTGGAGCGTTTCGTCATGCGGGATTCGCACGGCGAGCCACTGGTCGGTCGAACCATTCGCATCGACCGGTCCGACTTGCCGACCGAGGGCGTGGCGATGGCCGAATTGATGGCCTACACGTTGACGTTCGTCATGGAATACCCGTTGGACAGACCGCCGGAGTTTCTGACGTTCAGCCAGCACTTCGCCGACGGTCGTTTGCTGGTCCCGGCCGAGATGCAGTTGAACGTCCAGCAGGAGGGTGCAGGCACGCCCTACCAGGAGGTGCTGTATCCCGACGCACCGCAGACCGTTCGGTTCAGTTGGGACCATCCACCGCTGGCCGCCGATGCTTCCGAGGAACAATTGCAAGCGTGGTACGAGCGTCAGAAGGAACAGATGCTGGGGATCACCAGCTACAGTGCGGTGTACTCGTTCTTCTACATCGAAGATCACCAGGTGCGGCACGAGATCCTGATCCCGTTGTTGACCTTGGACGAGACCGTGTTGATCGCTCGCGCCGATGACAGTTTCCTGGAGATTAGCGAGCAGGATTTGGCGGCCGAACAGATCGAGGCTTTTTTTCGAGCAGGCAACCCGGTGGAGATCGATGGTGTGCCGGTCCAGCCGGTGATCGATCGAGTGGACTTTTATGGTTTGGATTTCCGTGATTTTGCCGTCCGCGCCCCGCGCGCTCGCGTCAGCATGGCCAGTGCGCGGGTGGGCATCATCCTGTCGTATCCGACGCAAGGCACGCCCAGCACGGTCCAGGTCACCTGGGATCGGTTCCATCGCTACCTGAGGTCCGTGAACATGGTGGTCTTTGCCTACGAGGACACCCAGAGGGTCGCATTGACGCGGATCGGTGGTCAAAACGTCTACCGCTGGCAGAATCCCGGGCGTCCTCCCGCTCCGCCGCTGCAACAGGTGGATCTCGTATTGCCGCCCCGACCGATGTGGTCGCTGTCATTGGTTTCGTTGGCGCTGGCCCTCTTGATCCCGCCGGTCGTCTGGTACCGGCCTGGGGCTCGATACCGTGGCCCGCTGCTTCTGCTGTTGATCGGCGCTGCGATCGCCACCTGGCCGCTGGCTCGCTGGCAACTGCCGCGTCCGTTTGCGGGCACGCCCCAGTTGGACGACGATCGGGCGGCTGCCACGCTGGCCGCGTTGCATCGGAACATCTACCGCGCCTTTGAATACCGCGACGAGGAACAGATCTACGACGCGTTGGCGAAAAGTGTCGATGGGCCGTTGCTGCGCGAACTGTATCTCGAGATCCGTCGCGGTCTGGTCATGCAGGAGCAGGGCGGCGCGGTCTCTCGGATCCGCGAGGTCGAAATCATCGAAGGAGAAAAACTGCCGCCGAGCCGGATTCCCGAGAACCTGGACCCGCGTTCGTTTGTCTACCATTGCCGTTGGACCGTCGCCGGTACGGTGGAACACTGGGGGCACATCCACGCGCGCACGAACGAGTATCGTGCGAAGTGGACCGTCCAGCCACGCGAGAACGCCTGGAAAATCACCGATCTGGAACTGCAGGACGAACGGCGAGTCAGTTTCGAAACGAGTTTGCGAAGAATGTAGTTGCGGAAATCTCACCTTCCTTTGATTTCTGCTGAATCCCGCCCAGCAACCGGGATCTTAGGCCATCTCCAGGGCGGTATTTCTTCCAAACGGGATCCGTAGATGCAGCCATCTGTTCGATGACCTGGCGGATCTGGCGAGTAAGCTGTTATAATGCAAAAACAAAAAGGATTTGAGAAAGGGAGAGAACGGTAAGGATGTATCAGGAGATGATGTTGTACGAGACGCATTCGCATACCCCGCTGTGTAAACACGCGGTCGGTCTGCCCTTCGAGTATGCGGAAGCCGCTTATCGGCGAGGTCTGCAGGGATTGATGGTCACTTGCCATAATCCGATGCCGGACGGATTTTCCCACCGCGTGCGGATGAGCATGTCGGAGTTCGACGACTATTTGCGAATGGTCTTTCACGCTCGACAACAGTGGCGCGGTCGCATCGATGTGCGGCTGGGTATCGAAGCCGATTTTTTTCCGGGGTACGAACCCTGGCTGGAAACCCAATTGCAGATGGCCGACTTTCAGTACGTGCTGGGTTCGATCCATCCGCAACTGGCCGAGTTCCGACAGCGTTACTGGACCGGCGATGCCGTGGAATTCCAGCGAACCTACTTTCGATTGTTGGCCGAATCAGCGGAAACCGGGCTGTTCGACTGCCTGGCTCACCCGGACTTCGTCAAAAACGAGACGCCCGACGATTGGCTGCCCGAACGTATTTGGGACGATATCTGCCAGGCCCTGGACCGCATCGCCGCGGCCGGCGTTGCCATGGAATTGAACACCTCGGGCAAGAACAAGACCGTCCCCGAGATGAACCCGTTCCCCCAGATGCTGGTCCAGATGCGCCAGCGGTCCATCCCCGTGGTGATCGGCGCCGACGCTCATCGACCGCAGCGGGTCGGGGACGGCTTTCTCGAAGCATTGGATCTGCTGGAACAATGCGGTTACCAGCACGTCAGTTTGTACGTCAATCGCACACGTCGCGATATTCCGATCCCGATAGCTCGTCACACACTGCAGCCTCGTTCGTCGGTACCTGCTCGTACGGCCGGAAACAACCTGGACGCGGGGTTCATTGCCTCACTGACCTGAGCCGGTCCTGGCTGACCAGAACGTACTCCTGCAACGACGCCAGACGCCGATCGTGCGCGAACTTGCCGCCCCGGTCGTAATCGGCCGTCGACGGCCAACGGCGGTTGACTCGCCAAGAGCGGCTCGAGCACGAGGCCAAGCGTGCGGATCGCGAAGCCTAGGCCCGACAGCGCGAAACCTAAGGCCCGGCAAGCCGCCGAGGCGGAGCTGGGGCGGGCTGCGAGCCGAATTGGCCCGGCTCCGGAGTTCATCGACTTAAGTCGCACGACACCCACCTTGCATCAGTCACCTAAAGGTGTAGAATAAGGGTTCGGAAGACTGAGGTGACCCAAGGTCGTATTCACTGTCCTGCAACCCCTAGGAGGAGAAAACCATGGACATGTTTTGTTATCAGTGTGAACAGACCCGCGACGGCAAGGCCTGTTTGGAGCGAACCGTGTGTGGCAAGACGCCGGAGACGGCGGCACTGCAGGATCTGGTCGTCCACGCTGTGAAAGGCATTTCGCAGTACGCTCATCGGGCTGCCGAGCTAGGCAAGCGGGACGCGGACGTGGATCGGTTTGTGATCGAGGCGTTGTTTGCCACGGTGACGAACGTCGATTTTGATTCGGCCAGCATCCAACAACATTTGCTGAGCGCCGTCGGCATCCGCGACAAGGCGCGGCAGTTGTACGAGGCGGCTTGCCGTGAACGTGGCGTTTCGCCCGAGCAGATGAATGGTACGACCCAATGGCAGCCGGCCTCTACCCGCGAAGGCCTGATCAACCAGGGCCGGACGGTATCGATCCCCAGCCGCTTCCAGGCTCAGGGAGAAGACGTGACCGGTCTGCAGGAACTGATCCTGTACGGATTGAAGGGTACGGCCGCTTACATGGAGCATGCGCTGGTGCTGGGCCGCGAGGATGCCGAGGCTTTCGCTACCATGCATGCCGGGATCGACTTCCTGTGCCGGGAGAATCCGGCGGTGGACGATCTGGTCGGTTGGGCCATGAAGGTGGGCGAACTGAATCTGAAAGTCATGGAGTTGTTGGACGCCGCCAACACGGGCGTCTACGGCCAGCCCGAGCCGACGGAGGTCCGCGTCACGCCGGTCAAGGGCAAGGCGATTCTGGTGTCCGGCCACGACTTGAAGGACCTGGGCGAACTGCTGCAGCAAACCGAAGGCAAAGGGATCAACGTCTACACCCACGGAGAAATGCTGCCTTGCCTGGCCTATCCCGAATTGAAGAAGTACAGCCACTTGGCCGGCCATTATGGCGGCGCCTGGCAGGATCAGAAACGCGAGTTTTCGGAATTCCCGGGCCCGATCCTGATGACGACCAACTGCATCGTTCAACCGCAACCGGTTTACAAGGACCGCATCTACACGACCGGCTTGGTGCGTTGGCCGGGCGTCCAGCACATCGGGCCCGACAAGGATTTCACGCCGGTGATCGAATGTGCGTTGGCCAACCCGGGTTTTTCCGAAGACGCGCCGGAAAAGAAGATCACGATCGGCTTCGGACACAACGCGGTCTTGGGCGTGGCGGACACGGTGATCGAAGCGGTCAAGAGCGGCGCCATCCGGCACTTCTTCTTGATCGGCGGCTGCGACGGATTCGAACTCGGGCGCAACTACTACACTGACTTTGCACAATCTGTTCCGGACGACTGCGTGATCTTGACGTTGGCCTGCGGCAAGTTCCGCTTCAACAAGCTGGACTTCGGCACCATCGGCGGCATTCCGCGGCTGTTGGACATGGGCCAGTGCAACGACGCTTATTCAGCCATCAAAGTCGCCTCGGCCTTGGCCCAAGCCTTCGAGTGCGAGGTGAACGACCTGCCCTTGTCGATGATCCTAAGCTGGTTCGAGCAGAAGGCCGTAGCGATCCTGCTGACGTTGCTGTACCTGGGCATCAAGGACATGCGGCTGGGGCCCAACCTTCCAGCCTTCATCACCCCCGCCGTGTTGAACGTGCTGGTCGAGAAGTTCAACATCATGCCCATCAAGACGCCACAGGAGGATCTGACGGCGATCCTGGCGTGAGCTTGCCCGTAGAAGCAAAGGGCTAACTGCCAGCGATGCCCTTCGATACCGATCCCTGCCGATGAAGCTTTGCGCATCGTGCTGCACGCGACGCCGACCACCACGCCACGCTCGGTCCCGCTGTTGCAAGGCCGCAGGGCTTCGTCTGGCAAAGAATGTCTGTGCGGACCGCGACTCTCCCCCGTTCGATCGAGCCATGGCCGAAAGTGCGTCAGTTATTTCTCGCACGGTGCTTAGCATGCTCGTCATATCGGTTTTCGCCGGCTCTCGTTGAACCAACTAAAGGCGGAACGACGAACTCAGGCCGGGTTGCGGATGGCGCGGCTTCGCACCAGGGCGCCTCCGGCCAGGTTCTTGACGTCGACGAATCCCGATTGGCGCAGGATGCAGGCTGCCACATGGGCTCGTACACCGACACCGCATGACACGACCGTCTCGATCGTCGGATCCAAACGCTGCCGCTGCTCGCGCAGTTCATCCAGCGGGATGTTCACGGCATGGGCCGCGCCCGCCAGCGGAGCCTTCTGTACTTCGGCTGCCGTGCGGACATCGACCACCTGCTTATCGGTCAGATCGGCGTCCGATTCAATGAACTGCTCGATGCCATCCAATTCATTGCAAGCGGCGAAAGCCGCCTGATGGATGGGGTCCTTGGCCGCACCGAAGGGCGGAGCATACGCCAAGTCCAGTCCCGCCAGGTCGCGGACGGTGCCGCGGAAGGCCATGGCTGTCGCGATGACGTCCAAACGCTTGTCGACACCATCGCGCCCCACGGCCTGGGCGCCCAACACCTGGCCGCTGTCCGCATCATACGTCAGTTTCAACGTCAGCGGCGTAGCGCCCGGATAGTAACCAGCATGCTGATTGGCGACGATGGTCACGCTGGCCGACGGACGACCTGACCGTACTGCCATCGCGGCACTGAACCCCGTCATGCCAGCGGTGATCCCAAAGACGCGAACGATGGACGTTCCGAACACAGGTGCCATCGGCGCCGATTCGCCCGTCGCGGCGTGTTCGCCCGCCAATCGGCCGGCTCGGTTGGCTGGTCCCGCCAACGCGACCCGCTGCTGATCGCCCGTTGGCCCGTAAGGATACTCGGCTGCGTCTCCGACCGCATAGATGTCGGGATCGCTGGTCTGCATCCAGCCGTTGGTGGCGATCCCGCCACTGTCGCCGATCTTTAAGCCCGCATCGACGGCCAACTGCATCTCCGGCCGGACTCCCACGCCCAGGATGACCAGATCGGCATCGATCCGCGTCCCGCTCTGCAGTTCCACCCCACATGCTGCTCCGGTCGAATCGGTCAATACCTGCTGGATGCCGTCACCGGTATGCACGGCGACTCCGTGAGTCCGCAGTTCGTCTTCCAACACTCGAGCCATTTCGAAATCCAGCAGGGGAAGCACCTGTGACTGCAGCTCCGCCAACGCGACCTCGAATTTCCGATGGACCAGTTGTTCCACCATCTCCAGTCCGATATACCCCGAACCGATGACGGCTGCGCGCCGAGTGCGACTGGTCGCGATCGCGGCATGGATCCGGTCGGTATCGGCCATATTTCGTAGCGTGAACACCCCGGCGGCCTCCCGACCCGGGATCGGCGGAATCAAAGGGGTCGCACCCGGGGCCAGAATCACCTTGTCGTAGGCCTGGCGATAGGTCTGCCCGCTGGTATGGTCGCGGATCGTCAAGCTCTTGGTCGAACGATCGATCGAGACGACCTCGTGCCTGGTTCGAATATCGAGCCGAAATCGCTGTCGCAGGAAGTCTTCCGTCGCGACCAGCAATCGGCTGCGTTCGGCGATCTCGCCTCCCAAATAGTACGGCAAGCCGCAGTTCGCAAAGGATACGTAATCGTCCTTTTCTAAAACAATGATCTCCGCATCCTCGTTCATGCGTCGAGCCCGCGTGGCTGCCGAAGCTCCGCCGGCTACGCCACCAATAATCACGATCGTTAGACTTTTCTCTGCCATCTTTCTCCTTCCGCCGATCAAAACCCAGATTCTAATTTCGGATTCGACCGGGCACAATCGTACGTTGGATCGGTTCAAGGGGTCGGGAGTCGTTTTCGGATAGACCGTTTTCCATGTGGTTAATCGATGGCCGAAAACGACTCCCGCCCCCTTGCCTTGCCTTGTTTGTCACAAGAAAATCGGTGGAAAAAGGGCGATTTCGATGCGAATAACACTTGCGATTCTCGGTGCGGTCTTGCTGGTAGCACCTTGCACCGAACCCTGCGCTGCTGGGTCGGGCGACCAGTCGTTTCGCGAGGTGGTGCTCGAAGCCTTTCGAGCGGTGCACGATGGTTGGAGTTCCGACGAAGTATTGTTGGACGATGATTTGAATGCCGCCTTTATCCACTACTGCCGTCAGCGATTGCCGGCAGCGGCCGAGCTGGATCTGAATTGGACGCTGCTGAATCTTCGGAAGGCGGGGCGCTTGCAGACACCCGCCACGCGTACCCGCCGGTTGTCGCATGGCCCCTACCTGCACGCCGCCGAGATCGCAGCGAGGTTGCTGTACGATAAACGCCGCCAAAACTTGGACCGGGCGTTATGCGATCCGGAATTGCGAGCGGAATTCGACCAGGCAGCTCGGCAGATCGCCCCCGACGTGTCGGTCTACGCCTTGCGCAAAGCCGCGTTTGCTTTACGCAAGACGCGGCGATTGCGTCCGGAATTGGTGGCTCGCGTGGCAGATTGGAATCGCCAGATCGATGTCTGGCCCGCCGATCAGATTCTCGGCCATCCCGAAGAAATCCCTGCCGGCCCGGGGGTCTATCTGTTGCGGGACCACAGCGGTTACCTTTATATTGGCGAATCCTCGAACGTTCGACGGCGGATCATGCAGCATTTGCAGGCATCCGATCGTCCTACCCTGCTGGACTATCTCAAACGTCAGGGAATCGAACAGGTGATGGTGGAAGTCCACAGCTTTGATCCCCAGTCGGCTGCGCGGCGGACCGAGATGCGGCGAGCCTACGAATCAGAGTTGATCCACAGCCGCCGTCCTCGATTCAACCTGTCGCCGTGACCGGGACAAGCCTTTCAGAAATACCAGACGATCAGATACCCCAGTCCGCCCGCCAATATCACATAATAGGCGAAGGGGATCATGGTCTTGCGCAGGATGGCTCCTTCGCGTCCCAGCAGCCCGACCACGGCGGATGCCGCGACGACATTGTGAACGCAGATCATGTTCCCGGCCGCACCGCCCACAGCCTGCAAAGCGACAATCCAGGTCGGATCCGCACCGATCCGCTGACCGACATGAAATTGGAACAGCGAGAACATCATGTTGCTGATCGTGTTGCTGCCGGCGACGGCGGCGCCCACGCCTCCGATCAAAGGAGCGAACAACGGCCATGCCCCGCCGGCCAATTGCTCGACGCCGTGAGCCAAGGCCAACGGCATGGCCTCGAAACCGCGGGCTCCGCCATCGCTGTTGATGAACACTTGCACCATCGGCACCGTGAACACCAAGGCCGTCGACGCTGCCACCACCGTGCGCAATGACCGTTTCCACGCTCGACCATATCCTTGCCAAGACAGGCGATGCGTCCCGAAAGTGATCAGGGAAACCACGATGAAGACCGCCCCCGGCAAGTACAACAGCCGTAGGTCGTGGCTGATCGATGTCCCAAAAATATCGTGGAACGCAATGGCCGCTTGCTTCAGCCAACCATCCAGTCGAAACAGCGGCACTCGCGTGACGACCAACAGGATGGCGACCATCGCGTAGGGCAGCCAGGCGGTCATCGCACCCATCGGCGCGGTTTCTGTGGCCGCAGCGTTCTTCTTGACCAGGCCGCTCCACAACGGATCCCAGTTTTCCGAGACATCGAAATCCCAGCATGCGTCTTGCTTGGGAACCAGGAAGCCGCGTTTCGCCGCAGGGACGACGATCGCCAGTCCGATCAAGCCGCCCAGGATCGAGGGGAATTCGGGGCCTAACAAAAGTGCGACGGCAAAGTAGGGGATCGTCATCGCCAGCGCAGCGAACAGAGCGAATCGCCACACCGCAAGGCCTTCGACCAGACTGCGGTTCTTGCCAAAAAAACGTGTCATGATCGTCACGACCAGCAATGGGATCAGCGTGCCCACGATGGCATGAATCAAGGCGATTTTCCATCCGATCATTCCCAAAAATTCGGGCCAACTACCGTAGCTCAGTTGGTCGGCGTAAGCCATGACCGCCGGATCGGCCGCCAAACCTTGCCCGACGCCGACCAGCACCGGAGTCCCGGCCGCTCCGAAACTGACGGGCGTGCTCTGAATGATCAACCCGGCCACCACGGCCGCCATCGGCGGAAAACCCAGGCCCACCAGCAAAGGCACGGCGACCGCTGCCGGTGTGCCGAACCCCGAACTGCCTTCGATAAACGATCCGAACAACCAGGCGATGATGATCACTTGGATCCGGCGGTCGGGGCTGATGTCGTGAAAGGTGCGGCGAATGGTCGCCAATCCGCCACTCTGCTCCAACGTGTTCAGCAACAGAACGGCTCCGAACACGATGAATAACAATTCGCCCGCGATGATCAGACCTTTGACGGTCGCCGCCGCCAATTGAAGGCCCGGCACGCCCCAGACCAGAATCGCCAGAATCGCTGCGGTCAAGTAGCATATGGGCATCGCGCGACGAGCCGGCCATTGCAACCCAATCAACAGGACACCAACACAAACGATCGGCAACAGCGATAACGCCGCGAGCAGCAGAGGGTGCACAGCAACTGGGTCCTTTCAAGAGCAGACGATGGACCGCAGGGACATCGGTCAGTGGACGGCCAGCAGCCGGAGCCCGCGAATCTGGATCTCCACGTCGTAGGTGCCAGGCATCTCCCACCCCAGATTCATGCCGGTCACGCGGTAGGCATCCACCTTTTCCAAATCCTGCAAGAACCCGCGATCGCGAGCGAGGTTCACTCCTTCGCGGATGCGCGGCAGCAGATCCAGGTCCAGACGGGACCAGTCCCCGTCATGGATGTTGGGTCGCGCCGGTGGGTCCGGCGCCGGCGTGAAGATGAATTTGCCGGTTCCGGCGAAATCCTTCGCCGCATACGTGTTCACTTCGCGAGTCCGATTGTCGTAGATGGGGATACCAAACCACAGCAGGTCCCCGTATCCGGGGTTGCCTTTTTCCATGTTTTGTACGGTCAGGAACATCAAGCAATGGGCCGCGTGGACCCGGGGATCCTGTTCACGCTTGAGTTCGACGGAACGAACCAGCCGGCCGCTCAAAGTCAGTCGCAGCGCCGACAGACTTCCCAGTGCCGGTTGCCGTTCGAACCGCTGGGACACCAGCAAATGCACCCATGGCTGGTCCTTGCGACGTAATGGGTCGCCGTATTCGATGCCGGTGTCGACAGCCAGCGACAGAATCCCTTCCGGACCGCCAAACTGCACTCGGCGAGCCGGATTCTGTAGTTGGCGAGCGTCGTCGGCCACCCGGATGACGGGGGTCGCGTCATCAAAGGGAAAACGGCTACTCCATTGAGCCAGGTTCCAAACCACGGGTTCCGAGTCCGGGCCTCGGACGATTCCGCACGGGACTTTTTTCCCCGGCTCCGGGCGCAACAACTGGAAGCCTCGTTGGAAATCCGGGTCGCGGATCAGTTGCACATGCCGATCATCGGAAGCAATGACCAGTGGACTTGCTGCCGTGGCCGCGACGCATGCCGCGCCCAACAGGCTGAAGCGACGTCGCGATATGTGCGACTGGATGTCGAATCGGTGGTCGGTGATGGGGTGCATGCTGATCGGCCCTGGGGTCTTCCGAGGATTCTTGTTTTCCGAGTATTATCCTGACGTGTCCGACGCACGACAACCGGCATTGAGGCAATTTTACGAACGGACCGTCTTATGGTAAGCTAGGTCACTTAGGTGCGTTTTTTCGAAATGACATGGCATTGATGACCGAAAGGAGAGAAATCTATGGCTCGAATCCATCATCGCTCGATTCGGAGTTGTTGGGGACTGGTGGCAGTAGGTCTTGTATTGGTTGGCGGCTCGCAGGCGTTCGGCCAGCGTTGGATCAGCGGCATCCCGTGGTCGGAACCGCCGACCGTGCAACCCGGCGACAATTTTGGACCACCGTCGGACGCCATCATCTTGTTCGACGGAGATAATCTGGACGCCTGGGAGGGGGGCGACCAATGGGAACTGAAGGACGGCTATGCGATCGCACAAAAGCGGACCATCCAGACCAAACAGCACTTCGGCGATGTCCAGTTGCATGTCGAGTTTGCCAGCCCTAGCGAAGTTCGAGGACGTGGCCAGGGGCGAGGCAACAGCGGCGTCTTCCTGATGGGCCGTTACGAAGTGCAAATCTTGGATTCGTGGGAAAACGAGACCTATTTCGAGGGCCAGGCCGCTTCGATCTACAACCAGGCCCCCCCGCTGGTCAACGCCAGCCGCCCGCCCGGCCAGTGGCAGACCCTGCAGATCCTGTTCACCGCACCACGCTTCGACGACGACGGCGAACTCGAATCGCCGGCCTATATCACCGTGCTGCACAACGGCGTGCTGGTGCAATACAACTGGGAAATCCAAGGGGTGACTTACTTCAATCGGCCTCCCGACTATCAAGCTCATGGGAAAGGCCCGATCACGCTGCAACACCATGGTGACCCGGTCAAGTTCCGGAACATCTGGGTCAGGGAAATCGCGCTGACGCCCGGTGTCCATCCGCCGGAAGAAGCCGAGCCCGAGACGGCGGAACCTGCGCCGGAAGAGGCGGACCCGGAAGCTGAACCGGAAGCCCCGGAAGCGGAAGACGAAGCGGAAGACGAAGATACCAACACTTGAGAGAGGAACTGACCATGAAGAAATTTGTTATCGTGATCCCGTTCTTATGGATGATCGCGGGATTCTGTGATGCCGACCAGCCGCAGCCCGTGACCGCGCGTATGGAAGACGATCGGATTGTCGTCGAAGTGGATGGGAAGCCGTTCACTTCGTATCTGTTTGGCAAGGAACATAAGTATCCGTTCTTTTTCCCGGTCAACGGTCCGTCTTCGGGTGAATCGCTGACGGCTTGGGACCAGGAACCGTACCCGCATCACAGCTCGTTGTACATCAGTCTGGACCGAGTCCGGAGCGAAAATGTGGATCATGCCAATTATTGGCAACCGCGGGACCGATTGGACACGGGCCAGGTGTTTTCCCGCAATCCACAGATTGTTTCGCAGGAAGACGGGCGAGTCGTTTTGCAGGACCAGGCGGATTGGATCGTGCCGGCGACGGACAGTCATCAGTTACGCGATACGCGAACGGTGACGATCTGGGCCCCGTCGCCAACCGTCCGCGTGATGGATTTTCGATTCGACTTCGAAGCATTGAAGGACCTGCTGGTCCGTCAGACCGGGCACTCGTTCTTCAGTGCGCGGATGCGTCCGGAACTGGCCGTGGGCTGCACCACTCGCGGCGCGGCCTGGGCGGACATGGGCACGGGCACGCTGGTCGATTCGCAGGGGAATCGGGACGAGGAGGGCACGCGGGCTCAGGACGCCTCGTGGTGCGCCGCCTATGGCCAGATCAAGGGCTTTACCGAAGGCTTGGCCATCATCCAACATTCGGAAAACCCGATGTATCCTGCGAAGTGGTTCAACCGTGACTACGGGTTCCTTTCCCCCACCCCGTTTGCTTTCGACGGCGATATCGAAATCAAAGAGGGCCGGAAGATGACGTTCCGCTATCGCGTCGTGGTCTTCACGGGCGACCACCAAGCGGCAGATATCGCCGGTTGGCATGAGGACTTCGAGTCGTCGACCGGAGAAGAACAGGGGGTCCTGTTGCGAAACGATCCCGAACAGGGCACGGTCCGGGTCGATGTGCGAGGCGAACATTTCACGACCTATCATTACGGGGAAGATGCTCGCACGCCCTTTCTTTGGCCCGTGAATGCCGAAGGCGGTGTCGGGGTGACTCGAAATTATCCGATGGGCGAGGATGAACCGCCGATCGCAGATCACCCGCATCAACGGTCCCTGTACCTGGTGTACGGCGATGTCAACGGACACGATTTCTGGCACCGGGAACGGATCAATACGGTTGGCTTAGAGACCGGACACACGGATGGCTATGCATGGCTCCGCGCTCACAACCAATGGGTGACGGCGGAAGATCAGGTGCTGCTGGAGGAGGTCCAGGAAGTGCGTTTTCATGACACGCCTGCTTGCAGCCGACTGATCGATTTCCTGACCACGTTGACCGCCGTGCAAGACGAAGTCACGTTCGGAGATGACAAGGAAGGACTGCTGGCCTTTCGTCAACGCCCGGAAATCGATGGCCGCCGCGCGGGCGTGCTGACCAACGCTCGCGGCGATCAGGGCGAGCGTAACGTGTATGGTGACCCGAGTCCCTGGATGGATTACTCGGGCCCGATCGAAGGTTATGGCTACCGCGGGATCGCCGTCTTCGATCATCCCGACAACTTCCGCGTTGGTTATTGGCACGTGCGCGACTATGGTCTGGCAGCGATCAACCCGTTCGGACAACGCCAAGTGGGTGGTCTTGAAGAAGATGGCAGCTACACCTTGAAGAAGGGCCAAACGCTGACGCTGCGATACCGAGTGTACGTGCATTCGGGCGACCACCAGCAAGCGGAGGTGGCCGCCCAGTACGATCGTTATGTCGCAGACGAATCGGTCCGTCTGCCGATCGATTAGTCGTTCGCTGGCTGTCCCAGGGCGTCCAACGGTTGGTGGACATCCAGTTGGCTGTGGGTCCGGATCACCGAGCGTAATTCGGGCAGATCGTAAACGGTCAAGGCCGCGTGCACCAGGCTGGACAAAGGCGTGGTGGCGTAACCAAGCTGGACGGTGTTCGTCCAGGAGATCAGCGGTCGGTCGAGCTGGACTCGCGCGAATACCTGCGGTTCGAGTGCAGCCGCATGGACGGCGGGGATCGTCGCTTGGCCGACCGCTCGTAGCTCGATCGAAGCATCCTCTGCCAACTGACTGGCCAGCCACCGGCCGACGACCATAAGATCTTCGGCTCGCATCCCTACGTAGGTGCGGCCCAACAGATAGGCGATGTACCAGTCCTGGCCATCGGTGCCATGGCGTTCCAAGTTAAAGTACCGCTGCCCGACCTGTTGCGTTTCGCCCGTTCCGCGAAGATCGACGGCCAAGACGGGCGTTCCCTCGCGAACCAGTTGGATGATCGGCCCGTCCGGCTGGGCATCGGCCGCTTTGCCTTCCTCGTGCACGTACAACACGGCTGACGTGGCGGTGATCTGATCGGGAACAAACCACAAGGCCGGCAACTGGATACCTTGTTCGGGCGATAGCACCAGCGGATGCACCTGGTAGCCTTCGCGTGACAAAACGTCCAGGCGGTGCACGGCCGGTTCCGGCAACTCGTTCAGCGGTCGGATCCCGGCCAGTTGCCGCACTTGATCCTGCCAGTCTTCGGGCGGCCCTTCCTGCCAAGCGGCTTGACGCTCTGCCGCCAGGTGAGCCGCGAAATCACGATTCAGGTCGTAGACGCTGCGAGCCCCTTCGATCAGCATCACTTGACCGTGCGGAGTGACCTGGATCTGTTCATCCGTCAGCACCTGCAACCCCTCGGGCTCGAAAATGGCCTCGTCACGATCTGCCAGCCAGCGGAGCATCCAGCGCACACCGCCTTCGCGCAGACGCAACGACCAGCCATGCTTTTCGTCCGCTTCGATCAAACTCATCCGATCACCGTACCCCATCCGCGTGTACAGCCGTTTGGCGTAACGGTAACCGGTCCAAGCGTCCTCGATGTCGAAAAAGTCGTGGGTCGCGGTGCACATCAACGTGGGTTTGGGGGCGCGCATCATGCAATAGTCCGCGTGGTCCATCCCAAACGCCAGTTGACCGAAGATGTTCTGTTCGGCATCCTGGGCACCGGTCCGCACCTGCTGGCCGTACAGGCTGCACAGGTAGCAACTGGGCGCGGCGGCAAAGATGCGATCGTCCAACGCCATCAGATACGCCGTCTGCGTACCGCCGCCCGAATTACCCATACACCCGATCCGATCCGCGTCGATATCCGGTCGAGACTGAAGATAGTCGATGCCGCGGATGCCATCCCAGATCTCGAAGGTCGCCGTGTTGCGGCCTAGGAGGTTACTGCCGACGCCGACCAT
Source organism: Planctomycetaceae bacterium (assembly GCA_007695205.1). Lineage (GTDB taxonomy): Bacteria > Planctomycetota > Planctomycetia > Pirellulales > Pirellulaceae > SKKK01. The sequence goes on along the minus strand of REEF01000593.1, from coordinate 962 downwards.
GTTATGGCCGGCCGTACCCGCCAATCGCGGCTTGCCTTGATCCGTCAGCAACTGGTGCCGCTCGCCCTGGTCGATGGGATCGAAGATCAACGCCGCCATCCCGTTCAGGGCGGCCAAGGCACAAGCCTGCTGATAGACGGCCAGCGCCTTGCCGTTGGCCGAATGACCACAGGCGACCAGAATCCCCGGATACGGCGGCTGGAACTGGGCGGCATCCGGCAGGAACAGGGCGGCCGTCACGTAGTGTTGCGGCTGGCTCTGGAACAGGATCTTCTCCACGCGGTATCCATCGCCCTGATAAGTCCCGGTGATCTGCGGTTCCAGCGGAGTCCGCTCGGGAAAGCCGCCGATGGCTTCGATGAATCGGGTTTTCAATCGCTCTTGATACGCGGCGATTTCTTCGTTCGTTTTGCGAGCTTCGTAATCGTTTTGCCATTGTTCGTAGGCCGTTTCGACCTGACGGATCAAGTACTGCTTCATCATTTCACGCGGCGCCGGCCCATCGGGCTCCAGCGGCAGCAACCGATACGCTTCGTCAGCGATTCCTCGGCCCGCGACCAACATCATCCACACCAACACCAACGTCCCGAAACTGCGCATCATGGCTCGAGCTCCCTTTTTGCTAACAAATGGTGCGATGGCGGGGCCAGGTCTCGCTCGACACCCAGCCCCCCGTCCACTGGCACGACCGCCCGATTGTAACCGCTGTCTCCAGAGAATTCGAGCCTACCCACCCCTCCATAAAAGGAAAAAAGAAAAAAGGACAGGCATTTTTCTAATGTTCTTGATCGACACAGATCGCTACGACTCCTGGCCAGTCGTCTAGCACTACGAGAAGACACGATGGCGTTGCAGGTCCAGCCACGGGGTCGCCCGGCTTTGGTCTTCGACTTTCGGTTTACCCTAACGCGGCCTCGCTCCGCTTGGTCGCCATCTTTCAATACTGCGGAATGGCAGCGTGT
>REEF01000377.1 GCA_007695205.1 Planctomycetaceae bacterium | reverse complement strand
CCCAACCTACAAAGATGCGCGCACCGTGCGAGCATGTTACGACTGAAGACTCTAAGGCATCGCAGCAGCCAACCGTCGAAAAACAATACCGATGGCTGCGCCAATGCAGGCCGCCGCGTAAGCGACCGCCAATTGTTGGTCCGGAGTAAACCGTGAATACGACTGTGGATTGTCCAGCCAGACCACGACAAAGATGGCGAATATCACCACGAAAAACAAACTGCCCGCAAGGAAAAGCTGAAAGGCTCGGCAAGTGGGCGCCGACAGGCAGGTCGCGAGCATCACGATTAACAGGATCGGCACACCACAGTACATCAACCCGAACGCCGAAAAAGCCGTCGATGCCGCGATCAGCATCGAAGCCCTACCGAGGTCGGGCGCGAATATGGGGGCCAACACCACGGCAGGTGAGGTCCAGCCGCCGCCGACTTTTTCAGTTTCGCATAGGTATTTCACCGACGGATTGTCATTCCTTCCGCCTTGGCTGCGGCCCAATGCACGTGGATTACATGAACATTACCAAAGCAAACACCACCGCCAAGCAAGCCAAGCCGATCATCGCCGGCACCAATCCTTGGATGTGCCGGTGTTCCGCTCCGTCCGAATCGTCGAACGTGCACACTTGAAACAGCTCTTCCAATGCCCGACGATACTCACGGTCGTCGGCCAGTCGGTACAGGCGATCGAAAGTCGCCTTGCTCATGAAACCTTCAAAAGCCAAACGCCGTTGGCCGGGGTCGTAGTGGATCTTACGCTGGAGGTCACCGGGGAACGAGAGCCCCTCGGGTAACCTGTCGACCGAGACAGCTCGGATCATTTCCGTTCTCCTTTTTTTAGGAAGAAAACTGGAAAAACCGAAGCGATGACCCGTCGGTCTGTGGCGGTCAGTTCATGGGGATGTCAGGTTCCGTCGGAACCAACGTTAATGCCGCGCCCGTCGGCCACTCCGCAGGCCCCGATTCCCGGTCCAATTGCGAAGAAGGCGCGAAACGCAACCGAGGAGCATCACCACGCATCGTCGATTGGACGATACCCAGCAGATACCCCAAGATAACGACCACCACAAAAACATCGAACTTTGTGATCATGCGGGGCGTCGTGCTACGCATGGCACACCTCGTTTCGATATCGACCGTCCGTAATCATCTTTTCACAACCTCTTTAATATTAACCGTTCCGAAGTCTATCGAAAAAAATGCGGCGCGCCAAGCCACATACCACCAAAAGAAGTATTTCTGTTCAAAAAATTGACGAATAGAGGATCAAGAACATGGAAGCAGTGCTAGCATCGAGCTAGTAGCAACTATTTAAGGGGATTGCTTTTAACTAAAAAAAGTGGTTTTTGGCCGGGTCATGCCCAGTCCAAGCCTTCGGGAATCTGGTTCAGGTTCCTGCAGCCATCGGATTCGACGATCACCATGTCTTCGACTCGTACGCCTCCGATGGCGTCACAGTACAATCCGGGCTCGATCGTCAAACAATCGCCGATCACTAACTCGGGACCGCCACGGTCCAAGAGGGGCGGTTCATGCACATCCAGTCCGACCCCATGTCCCGTACCGTGCGTCATCGCACAGCGGTCCACAGGGCAGTCGTCGGCTGGCAAACCCATCTGATACCCCTGGCGGATGATCGAATCTGAGGTTGCTTCGTGGACCTGCTGGCCAGTTGCTCCGGGTCGACAGGCGGCCGTTGCCGCCTGTTTGGCGATCAGCACGGCTGCGTGCATCTGCCGAACCTGGTCGGGGATCTGACCGTGAACGACGGTTCGAGTACAGTCGCCGTGGTAGCGGGTCTGACGATTCCGCGGAAAGACATCGATGATCACCGGCTGTTTGGTGCGCAACGGCCCCGAGCCCAGATCATGGCAATCGGCGCCGCACGGGCCTCCGGCGACGATCGATGGCGGGTTCTCGTAGCCGTGCCGCAGTAACCAAATATCGATCATCTCCCGCAAACGCTCGGACGTCAGCGTTTGCCCCTCCCATTGCAGGATTCCATCGCGGTCGGCAATCGCGCCAGCAACCGTTTCGCAGGCCATCGCTACGGCCTGTTCCGTGACGGCTTGCGCTTGTTGGAGCCATTTGATTTCCTCCGCGTCCTTTTGCCGCCTTTCCAGAATGCCCCACTGGGGGTCACACACAACGACCAGCCCGGCCCGTTGCATCTGATGGACAAAGATCAGCGGCAGCGTCCGATCGGCAACGACCTGCTGGACCCCATGGCGGCTCAGGCATTCCACCAGCGCTTGCGCTGTGGCCGTCTCGCGGTCGCCGGACAGTCCTTCGGCCGGCGCGAAATCGGCCGGGCAGTGGATGTGATCGACACGCGCATGTCGTCGCGCCCGCTGCAGCTCGATGTCGCGCAGGATCAGGATCGACGAACCGGCATCGGCTGGGCCGTTGGACGGCAATTCGATCAGCGCCGCCGGATCGCCGACAAGGAAACGGATCCTCCGGTAAAGGGAGCTGTTCAGCGCCGGGATGCCGGCCATGACGCGTGCAGCGATTGTACCATCCATCCGAATCAGCCTACTCCATACAACCGGCCATCGAAACCCGGTCGGATGTCATCGTCTGCATGATCCATCACTTCGCCCAGATTGCTGAAGACTTTGTGGAAGGCGGCGACGATCTTTTCGTTCAGGTCCACGTCGTTGGGCGGATGGATGGAATGGATGTTGGTGTACGTATCGCACAACATCTGAGCCACCGGGTAATCCTGCGGATCGTAGTGGTACGTGATCCCCTGTGCTTCGTTGATCGCCCAGGGGTAGCGTTTGCCGATCCCGATCATGCTGTGGAACAGATCCTGGCCCGGTACGGGCATGACCTGCCATTGACCGACCAGAACGCCTTCCTTGAACACCGCTTTTTCGACGGCGATGCGGAACCGGCGGGGATCGACGTCCAGCCCGGCCGCTTGCGGGTCGAAACGCACCGCATAGAACCAGTAAACATGCTTGCAATTGGGCGGGCAGTACGGCGGGATGATGCCCGGGATCTTGCTCAATTCACGCGTCAGGTATTCAGAATTGCGGATTCGCGTGTCATTCAATGCATTCAGATGCTTCAGTTGGCCGCGAGCCAATGCGGCGGGCAGTTCCTGGTTGCGGTACATGTAGCCCAGGATCGATGCATTATATTTCTGTCGCAACGTCCGCTCGTCGCATTCGTCGCCAAAATAACGCACCAAGTCGGCCTTGCGAAGCACGTCCTCGTCATCGGTGACAAACAGACCGCCTTCCCCGCCGCACAGGTTTTTCAGGTTATTCAGGCTAAAGGCGCCGGCGATCCCCATCGTCCCGCACATGCGGCCTTTGTACATCGCGCCATGGGCTTGCGCGGCGTCCTCGATAATGCGCAGATCGTGTCTTCTTGCAATATCGAGGATCGGGTCCATGTCTGCAGGACACCCCTGGATATGCACCGGCATGATGGCTCGCGTCCGCGGTGTGATCGCTGCCTCGATCTTGCTGGGGTCGATCGTGTAGGTCTTTGGTTCGATATCAACGAAGACCGGGATGGCCATCTGGTGCATCGCAGAGGAGGCGGTGGCCAAGAAGGTATACGATGGCACGATGACTTCGTCGCCCGGTCCGACCTCGGTCGCGGCCAGGGCCATGTGCAGTGCGGCCGTCCCGCTGCCGGTGGTCAGACAGTATTTTGATCCGGTGAATTCCCGCCATTCTTTTTCCAAAGCAACGGCCTGGGGGCCCGTGGCACCGGCAACGATCCCGCAATCCAGCACCTCGTTGACATAACGCCGATCGTCTTCCGTCAGCACAGGCCAGTTCTTGTAGTTTTCTCTCGTCAAAATAGGGGTACCACCGCCGATCGCCAGCTTTTCCGCCATCATTGTCCTCCTCATCGAACAGATACACAGGTTCAGAGATTGGCTGAAGTGTGACGACTGGAGAAACGTCTTGCAAGACGGTAGAGGTTCTCATCGGCGATTCGCAAGCGTAGGCGAGACAGGAAATGTCGGACCTGGGGCGGTTGGTCCACAAGCCAAACAGCGGGAATCTATTGTCTGGGCGACGATCTCAATGCGGGGCGTAACGGTAGCCGACTCCGTGTACGGTCAGCAGGTGGGTGGGGTGGCT
>REEF01001046.1 GCA_007695205.1 Planctomycetaceae bacterium | reverse complement strand
GATCCCTGTTCCTGCAAGCAGCGTGAGCCGATGCTCAAGATCCAAAAACGCCCCGTTCTCCTCGTCGAAAATGTCGAACTCGAAAAAGTACTGGGCCCGATTTCAATCAGCGAAGGTGGCTCAGGAACCTGACCGACAGCAATCCTCGATGACTTTAACGCGGAACCAAGATCCTGCGGGCAGGCTCAGTTTCTGCAGGGCCAAATTGGCTCCACCATAAAATCGTTGATCTCGATGGATACTCCCTGCTGCAAGAAGTTGACCTCAATCAGAAGCCGATCAATGCCCCGCCGCTGAATGATCGTGCCTTCGAAACCGGCCAGCGGTCCATGACGAATCCGGGCTTTGCGGCCGGCACACAGACGCTGTTCTACCGTCAGTGGCGCCCCCAGTGCAATCAAGTCGGACAGTTGCTGGAGATCTCTCAGCAACTCGTCTTGGTTTACAACAGGAAGAATTCGCGAGATTCTGTTTGTCTTCAGGGAATCCACACGCTCGTCGGGTGACCCGAACAGGAACAGGTATCCGGGAAAGACGGGGACCAGAGTTCGAAATCGACGCTTTCGGACCAGAAGGTCCTGTTTTACCTGAGGCAGGTAAAATGGAATTCGGTGAGCGAGCAGATCACGAGCCAGCGCTTTCTCCTGCCGGGACTTGGTATAGATGACCCACCAGACTCGCTCTGCTTCCGAGATCCCCAGTTCGTACGTATTGGTTGGTTCCTGTAACAGATCCCCTGGAAACACACACGGTTCTTCCATTAAAATGGGCATCAGCCGGCCCCTCCTTTCGCCGTCCAAATTAAGTTTAGGCACCGAGTGGTCTTACCGTTTCGAAGCTGGAAGCCATGCAATCCGTCAAACAGGCCGTTTTTGATCGTGCTCCCGTTCGAGACGACCCCTCGGGCTTGGTACGGGGGACATGATGGCTGATGATCAGACGGTCTTCGCGCGATCGAGTCTGCAAAACGAACTGGACCACTGGAATTTGGGCCAATCACCAATTTTCTCCCTCCCATGTTTTCATTCGCATAGACTCAACCCATCTTCCCTGACTTGTTAGACATGACCTTTCAGCAAACCTACTCAGCGTCTTGCGTACGCACTCATAAACGCTCGGGGGGCCCGGATGTACTCAAGAAGTCAAGCTCAAAAAAGAACCAGAAAATCTCGACGTTTTCCTGTGTTGCAGTTCACAGGCGGCGGTGGTCTGACTGTTCCGGCTTGGCGCAGGCGTTGCCAAGCGGGCGACATCGCCACCCTGCCACGATCCGACTGGTGAGGGCCTGTCTGCTAGCACCACCACATTGATAGAAATTGCGTTGCCCCTGTTTGGGGGCGGGTTTTCAATTTGGATTTCCATCTGCCGTCAGGCGTTCCCGTTTATGGACAGATCTTCCATGCGGATTGTCGCCCGCGAAGCCACGGCGGGAATCATGAGGGTAGGCTGCACTGCTGAACGTCCAAATGCCTTCAGGCGCCTCGGCCCGGATCTGCTTCTGCGTCACCGGTCCTCGTCCAGCCACAACGGCTTCGCGTCCCGGCCGTACAGCCGGGCTCCGGCCGCTACTAGCCCGATGCCCAGACGGAGCGAGCCGGTCATCAGACGGGCGAGACATGACGGTTCCTTTATATCGTGGGGTATAGCACGTGGTATGGCATTACACGTGGTCCGGCATCTCCGAGGCCGGGTGCGCGTCTCGGAGAGACGCGGCCACGTGAGCGGGCCGAAGAACGCGGCGGCGTCCGGAGGCTGCGCGAAGGTTGGCGTTCGTCAGCGAATCGCCTTCGTCCAAGGGTCGCGAGATCAATTCGTCCAGCATCGTATCGTGGCTGGTCGACAGCATCAGGCAGCCGATCTGCTGCGGATCGTAGCTGTGCTGGGCGGCCGCCCGGGCCTGCGGGCGGTAATGCTGACGGAACAGATCCCGCGCCACCCACTCGGGGTCCTTGCGCACGATCTGGTGGTAGACGTATTCCAGCAGATTCCATTGGATCGATTCCTGAGGCCGATCGGCCGGTTCGATCCCGTCGAACACCACTCGCCGAACTCCCTGTACGAAATTCCCGTACAAAAAGGCGATCGCCGAGCCCAGTCGCGCGTTCAATTCGGCTTGCCACCGATGCCATTGGTCATGGTCCAGGTCGCGGCGCGTCACGCGGCTGCCGCGATAATCGAACATCCGCCGCGCGTAATCCTGGTGGCTCTGCGAATCGCCTCGAGCGCTGACGTCGAAGATTACCCCGCCACGCTGTTCGTCGGGAGCCGTCAAACCGGCGCGGGCGAACTGCAAGCCCAATTGCGTCTTGCCGATCCCCGTCGCGCCGGCCACGACCGTCAACGTGCCGGGCAGCAAACCGCCGCCCAGCCGCTGGTCCAGGCCGGGCACGCCGGTGGATTGTCGATGGGGGGAAGACGCGGGCACGCTCATCGGGAACTACAGCGCTTCGACGACCAGGTCGCCGACTTCGGTCGTGCTGTAGCCCATCCTGCCGGCCCCCTGGCTCTTCATCTTCGTGCCGGTCACGACCTGGATCGCCGATAGCACTCGCTGCCCCGCCTTCTCCTGGCCCGTCTGTTCCAGCAGCATCGCCATGGCGCTGATCGCCGCGATCGGGTTGATCACGTTCTTGCCCGTGTACTTCGGCGCGCTACCCCCCATGCACTCGAACATGCTGGTTCCGCCCGGGTCCGGGTTCAGGTTACCACCCGCGGCGACGCCCATCCCGCCTTGGATAATCGCGCCCAGATCCGTGATGATGTCGCCGAACATGTTCGTCGTCACGATCACATCATAGTATTCGGGGTTCTTGACCATCCACATGCAACAGGCGTCGACATGGTTGTAATCCGGCTCGACATCCGGATACTCCTTGGCCACGTCCTGGAACGTTCTCCACCACAGGTCATGGCCGCAGGTCAACACGTTGGTTTTGGCGACCAGCGTCAGGCGTTTGCCTTTGGGGTTGTTGCGTTTCCGAGCGTATTCGAATGCCCAACGGATACAGCGTTCACAACCTTTTCGAGTATAGATGGCCGTCTGCGTCGCCACTTCGTCCGGCGTCCCCTTCTTCAAGAACCCGCCGATCCCGGCATACAGGTCTTCGGTGTTTTCGCGGACCACCACCATGTCGATATCTTCCGGACCCTTACCCGCCAACGGCGTCTCGACGCCCGGATACAGCTTGATCGGCCGCAGATTGATGTACTGGTCCAACTGAAAACGCAATTCCAGCAACAAGCCGCGTTCCAGGATCCCGGGCGCCACGTCGGGATGTCCGATCGCGCCCAGATAGATCGCGTCGTAGCCCCGCATTTCGTCCACGGCCCCATCCGGCAGGATGTCGCCCGTACGAAGGTACCTCTCTCCCCCAAAATCGTAGTCTGTCAATTCACAATCGAAGCCTTCCAATCGGGCCACGGCCTTCAACACTTTCACCGCTTCCACGGTTACCTCTGGGCCGGTTCCATCACCACCAATCACTGCAATTTTCATGTTTGACTGTCCTTGCTGGATCGAAATATTTGTTTCTGGTTCCATTCGAAACAGCGGATTTTAACAAGCTCCCGAACGGCTCACAAGTTGGCCACCGCCGAGGGGCGCTTCGAAACGGCGGCGGGGGGTTGGGGATCGTCATCCGCGAAGTCATCGTCACCGCAGACGGCAGAAAAAGGCCGGTTTGCAGGCATGGATTGGCAGTGGTACCCATCGCTCGCCACTAGACACCCCATGCTTCGTGAATTATGCTAGAACCCTTCAGTTTACACCATTTCAGGGAGACCAATGATGCCACGCGAACCAAAGACTACCGAACCTGTGATCCCATCCGCCCCTACGTCGCCCGCCGAGCCCCCCATCACCAAGACCGCAGCCATCGTGGCCGCCCTGCAAGCTCACCCAGACAAGATGCCCATTGAGATTGCTGAGATCATGAAGGCCGAGGGCTGGGACATGAACTCGCAAGCGATCCGAGTCGTGAAATCCAAGCTGAAACAACGCAACGAGCGAGAATCGAAGCAGAAACCAGGAGCGAAAGCAGCCCCTGTCAAATCGGCCCCTGTCAAAACGGCCCCTGTCAAAACCGCCCCTGTCAAGGCGGCCCCTGTCAAAGCCGCC
>REEF01001059.1 GCA_007695205.1 Planctomycetaceae bacterium | reverse complement strand
AAGTTGAGACGGTTGCGAGCCCCCGCAACCAAAATCCTTCGTGTTTCCAAACGCTTAAGCGCCGCCCTCCGGGGCGGCGTTTGCGTTTGGGACCACCGTGGAAGCACTGTGGAAGCAAGAGGGGGCGAGAATCTGAGCAGGCATTCGAACTTAATTCCACTAACGACGTTCGAACCGCAAGCGTACAGAGCCTCGGCCCACTGTAATGAACCGATTGCGAGTGGACTCACCCATCGGATTTGGGAGTTCGAGAACGTACCATTTTTCTGGCGTGAATACGTGAGGAACGTAAAGGACACGATATCGTCTTCGTCCGTCTTTCGAGGCACTGCCGGCAACCCGCAATTCGTTGGCGGTGAGCTCAAACTCGCCGCTGTCCTCAAGGGATGACTTGACCTCATAGAGCCATTCGGCTTGGGGTGTCATCACCCGGAAATCGTAACCCGCCGCGTCGTTGCCTTCATCGCCACCGAAGAAGTACGTCCGATTCTCCGAGACCCAACAACTCTCATCAGCATACTCACTGTGACGTCGGCACAGGAACTGATAGGCGAGCCACTCGCCGGTCAGCCCCATCGCCTGTCGTTCCGCGTCGTTCAGCCGACTTTCGCGACTGCGCGTCTTCCGACCTGTTCCGCCACCGCCCGCACCGTAGCCGTGCTGGTCCGGATTGTCGAATGCCACGAGGCGGGTCCGCTGCCGGCTCCGTTCGAACCAAGCCTCGTCGTTCTCCGTGAAGCTGGAGGCCAATTCCTGGAGGTTTTCGGCGAACTTCGGATCGCCGGTGTCGAGAGAGGTCCCCGCGAACAAGATGCTGCGCCGCTCGATCTCCTTTTGTTGCCGTGCACGCTCGCGACGCATTTCTTCTGCCTTTACGTCATCGCTCGTGAGCCCGAGAGCCACGCCGTCTAGGGTCTCGGGCATGCTGTCCGGCCAACAGGCGGCGCGCCGGCAAAGCCCCGGGATGTCCGCGACGCCGATCAGTTCGAAATCTAGAAGCCCGCTATTTTCGAGATGCCGAGCAACGGCCTGTGCCTCGCCCTGCTGCCACGACTCTGGCGGCGGCACGTTGTTGTGCTGGCACCATACGCCGATGACCGGCGCGGCTTCTATCGCAAACTCGCGAACAGTTTTGCGGTTCGCTTCCAGCACGCGCTTATACGCCGGCAACTCGAGCGCAACGTCTTCACCCAGGCTGTCCGCCAGAAGGCCAGTGACGTGTGCTTCCACGGCCTCCATCTCCAGCGTCTCCCGCGTCAAAATCCAGTCCGTGTCGAACCCAAGAAAGGCGAGGCTCTTCTGCTCTAGGTAAGTTGCAAGATCGCGGCCGTTGCGGAAGTCGGCAGCGTGATGACGCCGCAGACGGTCGATGATCGCGGGCCGCATACGCCCGAGGTAAGCGTCATACAGTTGCCGCAGTTCCGGCTCATTGGACAACGGCTCTTCGCCTAGGTCCAACAGGACGCGGTTAAACGCTGCATAGTCCAGTTCCAGCCGGTTGCGCAACTCGGCGCGGTTTGCCGCCTGCTCACAGGCGTCAATCAGTTCATCGGGCGCGTATTCTTCGCCGGACATATGCACCTCCAGCCACTTGCGGGCGTCGAACTGATTGCCGGCCCTGTCGACGTCACTCATGAGCTGACGAGCGAGGTCGAGGCCGGCATGGTAGCCGACCGCTGGTATCAGAAGATGTAGGATGTGCTCCAGGTCCGTTCGCAGCGCAGCACGAAGGTCGCGGACTGTCTGCACATCACACTCAAGCGCGCTTGCGAGAGATTCATCGCCCGGTGCCTCCAATTGATCGGATGAACGATCAAACGCCAGCCGCAGGAGCATCGGCTCAAGTGAGCGAAGCCTGCCGTCGATCAAACGTGAAATCCCGCCCGACAGCGTGCGTGCGAGCGTGCGCCAGTTAACGACTAGATTTTCGGTCAGGATGAGGGTGGGGAAGTCCTCGTGTTCGAAAGCATACCAGCGCAACTCTTCATTCGGTGACACCTCTTCGTTATCCACAACGAGCGCAATGGCCTTGCAATGCCGGACTCGTATTGCCCGCGTTCGCCTGTCGACAGTCGTGCTTTGGATGCCGCGTTCCAGTTGCTCGCCCCGGAGCTCATGCCCGATAACAATGACCTCGGGTAGCCAATCCAATCCAAGAGCAGTCAGTAGTGGGTCGTTCGCGCGCGGGACGAAAGGCGTGCCATCGACGAGTAGCTGCACGCCGATACCGTCGAGGCGTCGTGGAACAAAGGCGTCTGTATCCTCCAGTAAGGCTGAAACGCGATCGGTAGCAATCGGGCCCACATCCAATACCGCTTGACCGGCTGATGACAGTACGCGCGCCTCGAACCTTTGCGCGTCCTCCGTAACGATGACCGCGGCAGGTGTGTCTGGACCGCCGGTAAGTGTTTCGAGTTGCCCCCGGCGCCAGACGACGAGACTTAAATCTGCAGGAAGCGATACTCCTGTCTCCAACAGTTCCAGCCACGCGCGCCGATATTCGTTCCGGAAGGTGGGTCTATCGTGGGAGGAAAGACGTACGGCGACGTCCGCCAAATCGCGTAGCCTTGCCACAGCCGTAGCCGGACTTTGCCAGTCCCGTAGTCCTAGTGCCTCTCCAAACGCCAAATCCGCCAGACCACTGCCATCCGATAGGTCTGTTATCGTGTCTGGCAAACGGTCGATGAACCTTGGCGGACCACCTCGGCGGACCCGCGAGCCCCAACATTCGCTCGGTTTTCTGAAGGATAGCCCTTCCTGGGAAGATGCGGATATCCACGGCTTCGAGCGCAGAAACGTTGCCAATGGCGTCGGCAATCTCCGTCGATCCCAGTTGCGCTCGGAGCGCTCGAAGCGGCCGACCTCGAACTGGAAGTGATCTGTACCGTGGGCTTTCAGGTGCTCGAAGATAAGAATACATAGGGTCTCCCGGGCGGCTTCCGACAGGTCATCGTGTTCAATCTGTCCCGGAAATCGCCAGGCCTCGCCCTTCATCCTGTAATCGGTATACGGATGATTGAAGGAGACGGGCGCGACCTCCGCACACCAGTCCTTGTCGAGACCTTCAGTGGCTTTGCCGCTGAGCAGAACGCCATTCCACAGGTCCGAAGGCCAGCCTTTACGGGCTATACGCGCGGGTACCGGCTTCAACCCGTCGGCGACACCAATCAATTCCAAAAACCGAGTCCACGGCCGCTTGCCATCCTGAACCGAGACTGGCCAGTCGTCGTGCCCGAGCAACAGAAGGTCGCGCGCCCGTCGGCAGTCAGGCGATACCTCTGCCGCCTCGATAAGGTAATTCTCGAGAGTTCTCCCCAACGGCGTCCATGAGGAAGAGAAGGCGCAAGTGCGCGCCGGATGCCAGCCAGACAGTGTCGGCAGATAGAGGTCGGCGTTTTGCAACTCTTCTTCCAGCCGCGCCCCCGACCCGGCGCGCCACACCTGGAATGCCCATGCAAGCGCCTCTTGCCGACGCTTGTCGTTTGCCTGTTTTCCCAAAGCCGACTTCAGGCCCGCCAGCGCTTCTACCGGGTCGTACTCGCGTATCAGATCGGCCTCGATGAACGCTTCCAGCGTCTCGCGCTTAAGGGTGACTCGCTCATGGAGGAAGCGGTAGCGACGCGCCAGCGTCGCGGGCGGCAGGGGGACGCCGGCTTTCTTTCGCTTGCCCTTCGGCACGTCGCTTCGCACAAAGACGCCTGTCCGTTCATCGTCCTCGTGCCCGCCGGCGGGCCGAAGCTTGCCCGAACGGTCGTAGAGAATGTCTTCTCCGTTCAGTTTCTCCAGACGCACGTTTGCAGCGTCAAACAAGCGCGGAAGGTCGTCGTAGAACCGCGACCAGGTGCGCGGTGCGACATTGCGTTCGAGCAGTGACCGAGCGAAGTCTGTCGACCACTGCGCCAACTGAGCGTCCGAAGGCGTTAGCGTCCGATAGTAGAAGACGCGGCTTGTGACTGCCTTCAGGCGCTCGATCCGCTTGCTGTCCAAATCGTTGGACACCAGTTGCGCGCCGACACGCTTGGCAACCTCCTTGTCCTTGAGGACCGAGAACGTGCCCTCCGGCCAGATGCGGATTTCGGACAGACTGGACCAAGACTTTTGGCCTCTTTCGGCAATGGCCGGGAT
>REEF01001058.1 GCA_007695205.1 Planctomycetaceae bacterium | reverse complement strand
TGCCAGCGCTGCTGGTCCGACAGTACGTTGCCCAGCATGTTGTGGATATCCGCGTCCTCCGGGCTTGAACTCAGCGCGTTGCGATAGCCAGCCTCGGCTTGAGCCAGGTGTCCGGCTTGATGTAACGATTTCGCGATTTCGAAAAGATCGACCACGGCAACACATACTCCTCGACGTCGTTCTCAAGGCTCGATGCAGGGATTCATCTCGCCCATTGTTTCATAAGTGCGGCCGTTTGCGAAGATCTGTTGTGGAAGTACGCACATTGGGGATCGAACCGGACCTGCATAGACGCTGGCACTCCAGCCGCAAACACCGTACACTTGACCGCATGGAGCGAACCCCATGAGATTTCGGAGGTTTCTTATGCCTGGCCCAGGGCCTCTCGACGTTTTCCAAGATTCAGCCCTTCTTCGCGATTCCGAGCGAATCCTTGCCCGTATGTCTCCCCTTGTGCCTGGACCCGACGCGGTCGCTCGCGGCCATGTCCTGAGTGGTGCGGATTGGACAGATTCCATCGCAGCGAGGCCGCTCGATATCGCACCGCCAGCGTGCAGGGACGTCATCTTTACCCTGCAGAATCTGAGTGATCGCGTGACGAGTAGTCCACAGCAATAGGGAAGGTAAACACCACAACAGAGGGTTAAATATGCCAACTGCCAAACCACGGCCGATCTCGTTGACGACACCGTTGGGCGGTGATGTACTCTGGTTCCATTCGTTGACCGGGCAAGAAAGCCTCGGACGACCTTTCGTCTACCAACTCGTCCTGCTTAGCGAAAACGGTCAAATCGCGATCAACGATCTTTTGGGTAAGGCGATTACGGTGGAATTGCCGACGATCAACGATGGCCAGCGATTCTTTCACGGCTGCGTGACGAATTTCTCGCAAGCGGGCATGCTGGGTCGGTTCCACCATTATCTAGCCACGCTCCGCCCCTGGCTTTGGTTCCTCACTCGAACTTCCGATTGCCGTATTTTCCAAAACATGACGGCTCCGGATATCATCAAACAGATTTTCCGCGACCGGGGATTCTCCGATTACCAAGAATCGCTCAGCGGCACGTACCGCGAGCGGGAATACTGCGTCCAGTACCGCGAAACCGATTTCAATTTCGTCAGCCGATTGATGGAAGAGGAGGGGATCTACTACTATTTCAAACATGAACCTTCCAAGCACACGTTGGTGCTGAGCGACTCGGCCAACTCGCACGGGGCCGTGGCGGGGTACGCGGAGATCCCCTTTTACCCCGAAGAGGGGCACACTGCCCGGCCGGATCAAATGCTCAGTTGGAAGGCATCTCAGGAGGTTCGGACCTGCAAGTACGCTCTTCGGGATTTCGACTACCTGAACCCTCAAGCCAACCTGGAGAGCAAGGCGACCGAAACTCGGCAACACGCTCATGCCGATTTGGAAGTTTACGACTATCCTGGTTTGTACGCGGAAGCGTCGGACGGGGAAGCCTATGTCAAGACGCGGTTGCAGGAGCTGCAGGCCGCCCATGCCACGGTCGAGGCGGTCGGCGGACCACGGGGACTGAGCTGCGGGAATCTGTTCAAGTTGATCGATCATCCGCGCAGCGATCAGAACAGGGAGTATTTGGTTGTGTCGGCATCCTACGAGTTGCTTTCGCCCGAGTACGAAGGGAGCGACATGGAAGTCGTCGGCAGCGGTTTCCAAATACGTCTGACGGCGATCGCCAGCAATATCCCTTATCGCGCACCGCGTTGGACCCCGAAGCCGTTTGTTCAGGGCATCCAGACCGCCATGGTCACCGGCAAACAGGGTGAAGAGATCTGGACCGACGAGCACGGTCGCGTGAAAGTCCAGTTTCATTGGGACCGTGCGGGCCAGAAGGACGAGAACAGCTCCTGTTGGATTCGCGTCGCTTCCACGTGGGCCGGCAACGCTTGGGGGGCAATCCAACTGCCGCGCATCGGCCAGGAGGTGATCGTCGATTTTCTGGAAGGTGATCCGGATCGACCCCTGATCACCGGCCGTGTGTACAACGCCGACAATAAGCCCCCGTATACGCTTCCAGAGAAAAAGACGCAGAGCGGCGTCAAGTCGCGGACGAGCAAGGAAGGCACCGTCGAGACGTTTAACGAACTGCGTTTCGAGGACAAGAAAGACGCTGAACAGATCTACTTTCATGCTGAAAAGGACTTCGATCGAGTCGTCGAGAACAACGATACCTTGAAAGTGGGCTTCGAGAAAAAAGACCAAGGCGATCAAACGATCGAAATCCACAACAACCAGAAGCTGGTGGTCGGTAACAGCGAAGCCAAGGACGGCAGCCAGACGATCGAAATCTGGAACAACCGCACCGAAACGGTCAAGGAAGGTGATGAAAATGTCACCATTGAAAAAGGGAATCGCGACATCGTTGTCACCAAGGGCAACGATACGCATCACGTCGGCCAGGGCAACCGCGAAGTCAAAATCGATCAGGGCAACGATACGCTAACGATCACCCAAGGCAACCAGACCATCAAGATTAGTGCGGGCAAGAGCACCATCGAGGCGGGTACCTCGATCGAACTGAAGGTAGGCGGTAGCAGCATCAAGATCGAACCGGCCAAGATTACGATCAAGTCGCCAGAAATCGCCATCCAGGCCGACATGAAGCTCGGCGCCAAAGGCTCCATGACGGAAGTCAGCGGCGACGCCATGTTGACGCTCAAGGGAGGCTTGGTGAAGATCAACTGAATCTCCAACACATTTTGCAGACGGTGAATGCTGTGTTATTGACCTTAGAAGCGACGCAAGGTGCTGCTGCTGGCCGGACGGTCATCGTCCGCGATGGCCAGACGGTTCAAGTCGGACGCAGCCGATGGGCCGACCTGTGCCTTGACGAGGATCCCCAATTGTCTGAGGTGCATTTCGAGTTGCAATGCGACTGGAAAGGGTGCCGCATCCGTGATTTGCAGAGCGCTTCGGGGACGTTCGTCAACGATGCCAAGGTGGACGTTGCCCCCCTTCAATCCGGCGATAGCGTGGTGGCCGGGACCACTACCTTCACCGTGAGCATCGAAGGTGAAGATCAGGCGGCCGGCGAGTTGGTTGCCGGCGCCGAGGGGGCCGCGGCGCCGACTGCGCCAGCGGCCGTTTACTGCCGCGATTTGGACTGGAGCGAGCCGGCGCAACAACTGCTGCAGGAAGACCTGCCGCCTGCCGATTATCTCGACCGGCTGATCGCCGCCGACTTGCTTCCCGATGCGGTGCGTTTTTTGGCCGCCTGGCTGCCCAAGCCTGCGGCGGTTGCTTGGGCCTGTGGTTGTGTGCGGAGCGTCTTGGGCGAGTCGCTGGGGCCGTCCGACCAAGCGGCGCTCGACGCGGCCGAAGCCTGGGCCGCCGAACCCGAGGAATCCAAACGCCGCGCGGCGGAGGCGGCTGCCGAGACGTGTCAGTACACCGGCCCGGCTGCCAGCGTCGCGCTGGCCGCGTTCTGGAGCGAAGGCAGCCTGGCGCCGCCGGACCTGGCCCCCGTCCCCCCTCCGGAAACGGCGACCGCCAAAGCCGTGACCGGCGCCCTGATGACGGCCGCTCCTTGCGGCGACCCCAGGCAGACACCGCAACGATACCGGGCGTTCCTGGACGCAGGCAAGCTAGCCGAAAAGGGGCTTTCACCCACTTGATCATTGTCACGATCACTTCTCTTCCAGATGGCTCATGATCTTCTTGACCAATGTTGCCAAGCTCTTGAGTTTCTCTGGAATCTCTTTTTCGCTTCCTATCGGATGCTTCAGCGGCGTAACCTGCTTGCGGAATTCCGCCCACTTGCTAATCCAGACCTTCCTGTCCCAGCTATCGATTTTGGCACCTTGGTTAACGGCAAGTTCCAACGTGACGACCGGTTCTACAATTTCGCTGTTGTAAGTATCTACCGAAGGAGCGTTTTTCACTTTCTTGATTCCGGCAACAACATGGGTCAATGCCGCTTTCAGTTTCGGTTTGAAAAGCTTGATGGCTTTCTCGCCGAGGTCGGCACTGGAGCGGGCGCTCTCCATCTCCGCGAAACGTGCCTGCGCCTGGGCCAGATAGTCTTCCAATTTGGCCTTGAAGATCTTCAGGCCCCGATAGCTGACGTCTTTTTCGCCCTTTTCCAATTCCGTTAGACTTTTAATCTCCGT
>REEF01001042.1 GCA_007695205.1 Planctomycetaceae bacterium | reverse complement strand
GACTCCATTTCGGCTCGCACGGCGATCTGGCGCGCGATCCGTGACCAGTGCCAGTTCTGGGTCGACGGCCGGATGCTGGGCGAGACGATCCGCGTGCTGACGGCGGCCGATGGTGCGAGTCGCGAGCGTTATGCCCAGACCCTGTTCAACCCGTCGGAAGCCCAGCAGGGTAGCTGTACGTCCCGCAGCACGATCTACGCGGCGGGGATCGCCGCCGGGCTGATGCTGCACCAACTGACCCGCTGGCTGCGGGGACTGCCGCTGGACTGCGATACCACGTTCAACCTGCTGGCCGGCGAATATACGGTCGCATAAACCAGTACGTTTCCGTTCAGCGTAGCCCAGACGGCTTTGCTGATCAGACAATACTCAGGAACAAACCATGATCAGAAAAACCACCGTGCGAACCCGCAGTACCCGCCGCAGCCGCGTGGACGTGATCAAGCTGTCCGATGGGGATCTGCTGCGGCTGCGAGACGAAAGCGTGGCGGAACTCACCCGTCGCTGCCCCGAGCGGCCGATCGACTTTGGCGATATCAAGTCCCAGGAGGCTGCCAAACGGGCCCTGACGGTGGCCATCGCCGGCAAGCACAGCATCCTGTTGCTCGGCGCGCCCGGCTGCGGCAAGAGCCTGTTGCGTTCGGCCGCCCGGCACTTCGGCTTGTGCGACACGTTCGAGGCCCGCAGTTGTCCCTGCGGCTACTGGAACGATCCACGGCATGCGTGCCACTGCACCGTCGCCCAGATCCAGCGTCATCTGGCCAAACTGCCCGAAGCCGACATCACCATCGAGGTGCCGCCGGTGCCTATGCGTGAATGGGAATCGACGACTTGGGCGACCGGCAATCAGCAGATCCAACAGACGCTGGAGGCGATGCGCAAGCCTGTGCCGAGCGGGCTGGATCAATACGCCCGTGAACTGTGGGGCACATCCGCCAGGGAATACGGGCTGTCCGCCGATCGGCTGGACCGCACGCAGCGGATCGCCGCCACCATCGCTGCCCTGGATAACTGCGACGTGATCGCGACCTCGCACATCATGGAGGCGATCAATTACTACCCTCTGCGACGGGGCTGATGTTCACTGATGCGTAACGGTTGCGCACACATTGGGCGAGAGCCCGGCGATGCCGAGAACAATACCGGTCAAGTATCGGCATAGCCGTGATATTCCGATCGCCGCACGCTTCCAATCAGGGAAGAAGCGAGTCGGGCTCTTGTCTTTTTTCTGCAGACGATTTTTCCTGCCCTGCTGCCCCGCTGTCCCCCGCGATCCGGCCGGCCCGCGTGCTGGTCTGGGTCGCGGTGGCGGCGGGACGTTTCTTTTTGTGCAAAGGAGCCGAACCATTGATTACCATTCCCTGTACGCTGGTTGCCACGCTTCGCTCGGTGTTCCGGCGGGCCTTGCATCTGGGCAACCGTGAACAAGGCCCCAACCTGCTGCTCGTCAGCGGTCCGGACGGTCTACGGATCCGGGTGCGTAACAGTTACGCAGCCGCCGAATACCACCTGCCGGGCGATTTTCCTGCCAGCAGCATCCAGTTGCCATTCGCGGTACTGGCGGATTGCCGCGGCGGAAAACGGGACTCGCTGACGCTGCGGCAAGAGAGTCCGCAGGTGGCGACCGCCGAGTGGACCGACAAGCAGATCCCGCAACTGGTGCAGTACGACGTCGAGCCCATCGACCCGCAGGAGTTCCCCCCGTGGCCGGAGGCGATGGCTGCTAACGAGCCCAGCCTATGGTTGGCGTTGGGTGCAGCGGTCGAAGTGACGGAACCGGATTCGACCCGTTATGCCTTGGGCTGCCTGCAACTCAGTGGTACCCAGGGCCAAGTCATCGCCACGGACGGTCACCAGTTGTTGGTGCAAGCGGGCTACCGGTTCCCTTGGGAAGAAGATCTGCTGGTGCCCGGCAGCCCGCTGTTTGGTTGCCGTGGGGTCAGCGACGATCAGCCGCTATCGATCGGCCGCTCGGACGATTGGTTAACGCTGCAATGCGGTCCCTGGAGCTTCCATCGACTGCTGCAAAGGGACGGGCGATTTCCCCAGGTGCGGGCGAACATCCAGCGTCCGGCTAACGCCTGTTGCCACGTGCAGCTCGATCCGGACGACGCGATCTTTCTGGGCGATGCACTGCAGCGACTCCCCGTCGATGACCAGACGTTGGCGCTGGGGGTTACGATCGATCTCCATGAAGGCCTGATGATCCGGGCCGCCGGCAATGACACCCGAGCGCCCGTGGAGCTTGTGCTCAGCCGTTCTGCGATCGATGGCCAGCGGCTGTGCCTGCATACCGACCGCGACTACCTGCTTCGCGCACAACGACTGGGCCTGCGCGACCTGTACTTCTACGGCCCAGAGGCTCCGGTTCAGGCCAGCGACGAACAGCGGACCTACGTCTGGGCACCGCTGGACCCCGACAAGGCTGTCGGTTCGAGTCTCCAGGCTGTACGGATCGACTCGGCCGCGGCCAGCGGGCAACAAAGCAATCCCGTGAAACCATCAGCACCAAGAAAAAGGAGACCCAACAACATGGCCAAAGACAGATCACGCCCTGGTCCCGAGGACACGGGCAACGGAAACGGCAATGGCCAGGCTCACGCCAAGGGCGAAGTCCACGCGCCCGCCAACGGGCAACCCAATACCGGCACGCCGGACCTGATCGAGCAGGCCGAAGCCCTGCGGAGCACGCTGCGCACGGGCGTCAGCCAAGTGAGTGACCTGATCTCGGCCCTGAAACAGCAGAAAAAGACGGCTCGCAACGTCCAGTCGGCGCTGACCGCGCTGCGGCAATTGGACAACGTCGCGCTGTAAAACGGCCACATCAACACCACCCACGCACGTCGATCCGGCGCGGAGATCCACCGGGTCGACGTCTTGTCTTCAAGCGATCTCGTTCATGTTTTTCAACAAGGGAGGATAAGCTATGCCTCTGACCCTCAACGTCGGTATCGCCAAAAAGCTGGGGCAGTCCGATTTCGGCAGCCTCGGGGCGCATTGCAACCTGAGCGTCGAACTCGATCCCGCTGTGCTGGGCGGCGATGCGGAAGCGTTGCAACGCCACGTGCGGCACGCCTACGCCGCTTGCAGCCGGGCGGTGAACGAGGAACTGGCGCGCCAGACAGGCGGCGAGGTTCCCGCGCCTACTACCAACAGCAACGCTACGGCTGCCGCCAGCATGCCGACCACTTCGGCCCGCACCGCTGACGGGAACGGAACCGGCAGCGGCCGTGCTGCAGCCCAGGACGGCAACGGCAGCAACGGCGGCAATGGTCACCACGGGGCCAGCCAGAAGCAGATGGGCTACATCAACCAACTGGCCCGTAGCATCCGCGGCTTGGGTGTGCGCAAGCTGGACCAGCTTACGGGCAAGATGTTCGGCAAGCCGCTGGCTGGTTTGACCAGCCTGGACGCCAGCAGCCTGATCGATACGCTCAAGGCGATCAAGGACGGTGCTGTATCGCTGGACGCGGCGCTCAACGAGACGGCCTCGTGATCCTGCTCAGCAGCGAGCAGGTCTCGCCCGACGTCCGCCCCAACGGGATCTGGGACTACATCTCACCCAGCCGGCTGAACCTGTGGCTGAAATGCCCGCTGGCGTTCAAACTGCGGTACGTCGACCGCATCCGGGTACCGCCCTCGCCCGCGTTGTTCTTGGGCAAGCGGGTGCATGACGCTTTGGAGCTGTTTTATCGGCATCGGCAACTGGATGTGCCGCTGTCCATGGAAGGGCCCGTCCAGCGGATCGTGGATACCTGGGAAGAGGCGATCGAAGCCGACGAGATGCGATTCGAGTCGGTGGCCGCCGAGCAAGCGTTGAAAGAGCAGGCGGCGGGCCTAGTCCGCATGTACCTGCAGCAACTGGGCGCTGACGATGAGATCCCATTGGCCGTGGAAACGACTCTCCAAGAGCCGCTGGTCGATCCGTTCAGCGGCGAGGATCTGGGTATCCCGCTGCTGGGCATCTTGGATCTGATCCTGGATGACCGCGACGGCCCGCTGATCTGCGACTTCAAGACGGCGGCCAGGTCGGCGGCTCCCTTCGAAGTGACCCACGAGATCCAGCTCTCGTGCTACTCCTACATGTACCGCCGGGCCAGCGGGCGGGATGAGGGCGGCTTGGAGATCCGCTCG
>REEF01000811.1 GCA_007695205.1 Planctomycetaceae bacterium | reverse complement strand
TGCCACTGCGCTTCGCATCAGCAGACATCGCCTGGGGCGAACCGGCACAGGTGCTGCGGCCAAAGTATCGCTTGTAGTTCCAAACCAAGTCGCGCCACATCGAGGCCTCGATGCCCAACGCGACCAGAACGCCTCGAAGTTTCTCCGGTACCTCGGCAATCTGACCTTTTACACGTTGCTCGGCCGTCCATTGCAGCAAAGTCAGATACTGCTGCCAATCCAGGCTCAAAAAGCCCTTGTCGCTGGCACGCACCCCCTGTCGATGAACTTCAGGATCCTCCGCCGTTTTTCGATCCGACTGCGTCAAGGGCGCCAACCAGCTATCCCGCAAGATCTGTTTTCCAGTGGGATTTCGCCGCTTGGCCTGCCGCTGGTGCTTCCGATCAGCTACGGAGACTTCCCGCAGATGCTTGCCAGCTTGCTCAGCTGGGACGTTCACCAAATCAAAGGCCGCCGAAGGAATCTGCTCGCCCCGCTCGGCCTGGATTCGATCATAGGCCGACGTGTAAATCGCCCCATCAGGCGAATCGGCCAATGCGGCTCGCACAGGATTCAAATCTACGTACATGGCACAGGCCAATAGTCCCGCCTCGTCAACAATCCGTTGAGCTTTGAATCGACCCTCCCAAAAACGGCCGGTGCACTCGTCCTGCTTGTTGGCCAGTCGAGCAATCGGTTCACTTAACGCCCGCATAAACCACGAGATGTCCGACAGTCGCCGTCGCACGACGGCCATCCGCTCGCCATCCGCGACCAGCATCTTCACGTCGCTGTCGGTCGGCTCTGCCAGTTGCTCGTCCAGTCGCCGACCGGGGAATACCTTGAGCCACCGCATCGCAACCTCTTCGTCAGACCATGATGCCACCACATCGGGGCGATTTCGGAGGATCACATGCAAGTGATTGCTCATGATGGCATAGGTCAGCACATCGATGCCGAAAACCGAGGCCAGGGCCTCCATCCGCCGGCGAATCCACTCGCGGCGGAACGAGTAATCGATGCCCGTTCGATCATCCCGTCCAGTCAAAAATGCCTTGCGTACACACCTTTGGGTTGTATGTACAATGCAAACCTCGCCCGCGTCAAACTGCTCGCTTCGGATTGGTCGTCCCATGTTATGTCTCCTGTCTTTTTCCATGATATTCGCCGAATCAGTTTTGTCAATAGATAGGTGGGTGGCACCTTTCAAAAAAAAGGGGGAGCGATTGGTGAGGGGGAAGGGGGTTATTGCGGGGGTTGGCTTAGGTGTAGGAAGGTGCCTTTTTTGTTGCCGACGATGATGTCGGGGATGCCGTTGCTGTTCAGGTCGGCTGCCGCGACTTGTGTGCCGACGCCGGAATCATCGTGGATCAGATGAGGCACCCAGCGGACGCCTTGTTCGTTGCGGATCAGTTGGAACCAGTAGATCACCGCTGGTGCGTCCGGCTCGGGGTCGCCCTTGGGACCGTGAGCCCAAAAGCGTTTGCCGGTGATCAAGTCCATGACGCCGTCGCCGTCGATATCGGCCAGCTCCAGGGCATGCAACTGGCTGATGCGCAATTCATCCGAGTCCAGGTCGGGGGTGGGCGTCAGGATGATGTGTTGTTTCCAATGAATGGAGCCGTCATCGTCGCGCTGCTGTTCGTACCAGACCAAACCGTAGTTGTGGGAATGCCAGGCGGTGATCACGTCGTTCATGCCGTTGCCATTGACGTCGTAGACCAACATCTGAGCAGGGGCTTCGCCAAACCGAAAAGGATGAAAGATCCACGGCTCGCCTTCCTTCAGCTCGGCTGGCTGTTGCCACCAACCATTTTTTTCCAACACATCGATGCGGCCATCTCCGTCGATATCGCCAAAGCCGGTCCCGTGTGTGAATCGGTGGTAATCGCCGGGCGGCGAAACCGGATGGAACTCCCAGGGCTCGTAAGGCCGATCGGGATCCCAGGTCGCGTAGCCCAATCGCCCGCCTGTATTGAACACCAGGTCCGGTCGGCCATTGCCGTTGACATCCCCCCACATCGGCGATTCGTTTTCGACGCTCTCCAACGCCAGGTGCCGCCGCCAGGGCACGTCACGTCCGGCCGGGTTCTCGTACCAGTAGCCCTCCTTGCCGGGGAACGGTACGTAGAACACGTCAGGCCAGCCGTTGCCGTTGAAGTCCGCTGTAAAGGTCAGGAAATTATCGGAATAGGCTTCGGGTCGAAACGCTTGTGGCTCTCGGATCTCATGACGAACCTTGAATTCCGGGCCCTCGTACCAGTAGGGTCCTGAAACAACATCCAGATGTCCGTCGCGGTTGAAATCCGCAAAGTACGCTCCCTCGCAGTAGAACTGGTCGCTCAATTGCACCGTTCGGAACGTGGGCAGCGATTCATTCGCCGGACCAAAGGCGGCGGTGAATCCCCAAACCAAGAGGGCTGTCCAAAAGCATCGCATGACGTCACTCCTGAGTAATCATTCAAGGTTCTTTACCCGATCGCATCACAAGCCTCCAGTTTCCCAGAATTCCCCGCCGAATTCAACCATCGGAATCGACGATCGACGCCCCCAGGGCCCGGGCGATCCGGAGACGTACCCACGATCGGCCACCGCTTGTTATAATCGCTGCATTGCCATCGGGTTGCGAAACGCCGTCCGATGTGTGTCGGCAGCAGAAAGATCCTCGGTTTTTTGCAGGAGAACGATGCGATGAGTACTCGAATCACACGGCGTCGAGTGTTGCAGCAGGCGGCTGCCGCCGGTCTAGCGGGCTGGGCGGTTCCGAACGTCATTCCGTCGGGAGTCCTGGCCAGGGCAGGGCGCGTCGGCGCGAACGAGCGCATCGTGCTGGGCGGCATCGGCGTGCGACGGATGGGTGGCGCACTGATCCGGCGAGCCTTCGCGCGTTTCGAATCGGTGCGGATCGCAGCCGTGGCGGACGTGGACCTGCAGTTGGCCGAAGCCATCGGGCAACCGCTGGATCGGGACGCGACATTGATTGGGGACCGTTACATTCCCGAGCAACCTGGCGACTTGAGCGGCGTCGTACCGTACCAGGATTACCGCCGGTTGCTGGACCGTCAGGATATCGATGCGGTGATCGTGGCCACGCCCGAGCACTGGCACGCCTTGCCCAGCATCCAGGCGGCTCAGGCCGGCAAGGATGTCTACTGCGAAAAACCGATCTCGCTGACCGTCCACGAAGGACGCTTGATGGTCCAGGCGATGCGGAAGTACCAGCGCGTCTTCCAAACCGGAACTCAGCGTCGTTCGCAACTAGAATGGTACGCCGCGTGTATGCTGGCTCAAAACGGCTGCCTGGGCAAATTGCAACGCGTGACGGCCGGTAACTACTCGTCGCCATGGGACCCACCGGAACTGCCCGCTGAGGAAATCCCCGAGAAGATGGACTGGGATATGTGGTGTGGTCCCGTCGAGCCTTATCCCTACCACCCGTCGCTGATCACTGGCAGCGGAGGGCCGACCTGGCGATCGCATCGCATCTTTGCCGGTGGCGACGTCACCAATTCAGGATCGCATTGGTTCGACTTGGTCCAATGGGGTGTGGGTGCCGATGACAGCGGCCCGGTCCAAGTCTGGACGCAGGGCGATCCGTTCGATTCGCGAAGCGGTCGGGGCCCGCAAATCTTCATGCGTTACGCGAACGACGTCCTGTTGGAATGCAATGCGAACGCCGTCCCGCAGTTTATCGGCGAAAAGGGCTCGTTGACCATCCGAGACGGTCGTTTGGTAGCCGACCCGCCGGAGTTGGCGGACATCCCGCTGGAGGATCTTCCGATCCAGCTTTATCGCAGCACCAACCACTACCAGAACTGGCTGGACTGCATCAAGGATCGCCAAGTGGCGGCGGCGGACGTCGAGATCGGTCACCGGTCGGCGACGGTCTGTCATCTGGCCAACATCGCGCGTTGGGTCAGCCAGCACACGGGCGAGACCGGTCAGCGGCTGGAATGGGACCCGCAGACCGAACGGTTTACCGATTCGGACCTGGCCAACGAGTTCCTTCACCGCACCAGCCGATCGCCCTACCAGTTGCCCGAGACGATTTAGGAACGCCACTGGCTTGTTCGACCCCAGCGTAGGACGGATTGCCAATCCGTCCTAACGCGGCCGCTGGCCGCAACCAACGTAGGTTGGGTCTCCGACCCGACCCG
>REEF01000954.1 GCA_007695205.1 Planctomycetaceae bacterium | reverse complement strand
CTCGGTTTGTCGCTGTTTGGCCTGATCCGCGAGCTTTTCAGCCGTCACCTCCGCCGCCCGGATCGGCTCCGGCCTCGCCTCGCGGATCGCCTGCCGCGTACGCTCCCCTTCGCTCCGGATCACCCAGATCACCGCAGCAATCAGTACGATGCCCAACAATGCCCCGACAACCAGGGGGCTTCTGTTCGCGTTCATGACATCCTCGATCGGCTCCAAAAATTCAGGGGTCTGGACCAAGTTCATAGCCCAACCCATCTGAATCTATTGACCTAACGCATGGGCGACGAGCGTGAATGCTTGGTACGTCAGCCCAGCCTGATTGTAACGTACTAAAAGGCGGTGGCGATGACCATCGTCACGTGGACGCGATAAGCCAGACCGGCCATCGGGCCTGATCAGATCTTCGTAAAGGCCCCCATCCTACCACATCCGGGCAGCGACGGCAAACTTTTTGCGCGGTCCGCAGGATCTGCCCGGACGTATCTTCGGGGCGTACTTCTTACGGCGCGGGACCAACAGATCGCCCTGCGCAGCCGTTACGCACCCGCCCAGCCGTTTTGTAAAAAACCGCCTGTTGTGCCGGGCACTGGCGGTTGATTCAGCTTGCTCAATCCAACCACAGCCGATCGGCCATTATTTACATTTTGGCCGGCGGCGACTGGATGCGGGGCTTCTGGGCAGGAGTTGGCCTGGCGGGATTCACACCGGGTTGTCGTCCAAGGATTTTCAGGTCGCTCGTGGAGCGGATTGTTCGGCCAGTGATGGGCCGATTCACTGCGGTGGGTAATATCTCGCATCCAAGAGACCAGCGAAGTGAAGCCCGTAAAATGTCGCGTAAAACGTCGCCGTCATCAACAAGATCATTCCGAGTCCATGCGCTCCAGCCCTAAGCAACCCGCGTCCACCAGATCGATAGACAGAGTATACCACGGCACCGATCGGCCAGAAAATAAAGTAAAGCTTTTGCAGAATTGGTAGAAACGTCATTCCGCGAGACTTCGAATCGAATCGTGCCCAAAACGTCGCGAAGAGTGCGAAACATAGGGCGGAAAGAAGGTGAAGTCGTGTGTTATCCGGAAATGCAATTTGTAGCCCGCCCCATAGCGCCGACATTGCGTACAGTCCAACAACGCAGTATCTCGACCATCGAGCAGACGTCGCCAGCAATTCGGTTTCGCAGTGGCCTTCTGTCACACAACCCTCCCCGACGGATCGTTCGCAAGGAACCGCGTGCCGTGATTCTTATCGGCCGACCAGTTTCAGGTAGGCGTGGGCGTAGCGGCGGCCTAATTGGCGGTACGATTCTGCGTCGAAATGAACTTGATCGCCTTGGTGCTGCAAGCTCTCGGAGCGGACTACCGCCGTGTGCGGTACTCGCTGGGGCAGTTCGCGATGAGCCCGGTCGACTTCCTTCTTGAACTCGTTCCATGGCCGCTCGGCGAATTGTCCCAACTGGCCGACCAGCAGGAATAGGTGCATCTTGTTTGACTCCAGAAGCGGCGGCAGGTGTTCCAGATAGGCGGCATCCGCCATCTGCAGCTCCTGCATCCATAGGGCTCGGTATTTTTCCAACCTGTCTTGATAACGCGGATCGCGGGCCAGATTCGTCAATTCGTCCGGGTCGATTTTCAGGTCGTACAGTTCCTCCCCTTCGCTGCCCGTCAAGTAGCGGACGTACTTCATGTCCTCGTGCCGTAACGCGGCATAATAGGGCACGTTGGCGTGCACTGCTTCTTTTTCGCCGGCAATCGCCCGAGTGACGTTCGAGCCGTAGTCCTGGCCCACGTGGGTGTAGAGGGTGGGACGCTCCCACGAGGCATTTTCCGGGTCGAGCAACAGCGGGGTGAAGTCTCGTCCGTGCATTTTCCAGGGCAGTTCCAGGCCGGCCAGGGCAAAGAACGTCACGATGACATCGGGAGCGTTGACCGTGTGCCGACAGAATTTCCCGGCGGGCAAGCTGCCCGGCATGCTGACGATGAAGGGCGACGAGTAAGTCGCCTCGTACGGCGCGACCTTTTGCCGCATCCCGTGCTCGCCGTTCGCATACCCTTGATCCGAACTGTAGACCACCAGCGTATTCTCCAACTGGCCCGTTTCCCGAAGCGTTTCGAGCAATCGCCCCACCCCCTCGTCGACCGCCATCAGGCACTCGTGGACCTGCTGCATCCACGCGGTGTGGGTCCTCTTGGTGCCTCGGAACACCGCCCCGCCATCACCGGCTGGTTCCCAGACCTGGGTCTCTTGCAAGTAGCTCGGTTTGCCCAGTCGCGGGCCGAAGATCCCCGGCGGCAACTCGGCGGTCTGCTCTTTCAGCAATCCTTGGTGCCGGTCCGCTGGCGTCGTCGGCGTGTGGATGGCTCCGTAGCACAGCCACAGGTACCAGGGTTGGTCCGGATCGCGTCCTTCGCCCCGGATATAGTCACAGGCCCAGTCGGTATAGTTGTCGGTGGCGTAGCCGTCCTCGTAACAACTGACCGTCTTCGGCGAATGATCGTCCGCATAGATGAACAAGATGTTGGGCCGCGACGGAAGACCATCCCGAGCCGTTGCTAGCCCCGAGACCAGGACACCCGACCAGACCTGCAGCAACACCAAAACGATTCGAACGTTCATCGAGAAACCTTTCGTCGAAACAAGGTCACGGAAACACCACCACAGCGGTCCACGCACGCCAGTCAGCGACAGATCGATGAAACGGCTCGTGGATCGCATTTCGTCAATCAGTATGTCGTTTGATCTACAATCTTCGGTCAGCCAGGCATGCAGTTCGCCGGCGATTGCAAGCGGATTCGTTGGGCGGCCTTTGAATTTAGCGTTGCTGGTCACCGCGTCGATTTCGAGCGAGCCTGGGGTGTATGATTGTGCGAGACGATGGGTGGCAGGGTTTCCGGTCGGCGCCGTCGATCCCCTTGGAGAATCTCTCGGTCTGGAACCGTCTGCCCCTCGAGCACCGCACGATCTGATCCTTCATAGGTTATGCACCTTTTTCTGGCGTGAATAGCGGGCTGTGCATTCTGAACGCCCGTCACCCTTCCGCAATTCCCCGTCAGTCACATAGAGCCATTCGTTGTCGGCAAGTTTAATGGACCACTCCCGGTCGCCGGTTACCATAACCGCCGTTCAGATACGATGGCCTGTCGAAAGTGAAACGAGCAGTTCAGGTACCTCGCCGAATGTTTGAATCGATTGAATCGTGCTGGCAACAAGGTCAGAAATGCGTTCGGTGATTTCCGCACCACTATTTGAGCTGCCGACCCATACGCGAGACCCCAGTTCAACTCGCCAGTCCCATTCAATTGCGATGCACCAATCGCCCGACGGATGACTGAGTCGCTCTGACTTCGGAGGTGTGAGGTTGCCAAGCTCAAGGAATATGGCAGAGCCGTATCCCTTCCAAGCGCGACCAATGCGAGAACCGATCAACGGCTTTGTCTCAGCGGAAAAATCGATGGACAGCAATTAGGGTCTCCGATTGGGGCACAACTCCTAATCCTACCGCCGATACGACCGCCGGAATCTTGCCCCTGGCGGGTATATTGGCGGCGTAAAACGCTTCAACGTCCCGTGATTGTATCCCACGTAAACGCGAACGTGCAAGCGTTTTCCGACGATTTTCCCACGTTTGGTGGTGCGAGTTGTGCCGTCTGCATCAGACGCAGGCACCCAACCCTTCGTGTTGCCTCGTGCTGTGGTCTGGTTCTTGGTCGCCACTCGGCCCGCCAACCCCCACCGGCCGATTCAGCTTGCTCAATCCAACGGCAGCCGATCGGCCACTTTTTACATCTTCGACCCCGACCCATCCAACCAGCATCCACAGTCGTCGTTGCCGGCCAGTTCACCATCATCGAACCGGCCGCTGTTCCGGTGGCTGCCCGGCGTATTGGCTGCGATCGCTTCGTGTCCAGCGGCCGGATCAGATCCTCGTAAAGGCCCCAGGGCGCGCGCTGACGCGACTTCAGCCGACGTGGCGTGATCATCGGCCATGACCGCGAACGTGCGTCTACGCGGCGCAGGCTTCGTATCCGATTCATTGTGCGGGGTCAGTCGGAGGCATGTCCACTGTTCCAGCAGATTCCAGCAGGACGATCAGGTTGGAAGATGAACGCGTGATGCGGCGGGGCCATGCGTTTGAGCAGGC
>REEF01000308.1 GCA_007695205.1 Planctomycetaceae bacterium | reverse complement strand
GACCAGAACCCGGCTTCGTCGAAATCGTACTTCTGCCGGTCGATGCCCAGCAGATAGTTGGCCGGCACGGGGATGGGCAACCGGCCCCACAGGGTTCCGGCGAACCGGTTGCCGGGGCGTGGGATGGAACCGGGCGGGGAAGCGCCCGGCGAGTCCCGCAGGGTCGGACTGATGAACCGCAACTCGTCCAGCCTGGCCCCCGTGCCTTCGAACCCGTAGCCGAGGTTGATCACGTACACGGCCACGACTATTACCAGAGCGATCTGCCCCGCTTCGCGCAGCAGCCAACTTTGGCTGCTTCGTCATCGGTTGCGACAACTACAGCGCGACTGGAGAGGCACCGCGTTTCGTCGGAAAATCACTTGTGGCGGAACTCCCGCCTTGCTGACTGCGTGGTTCGACTGCTCGGTATGTCCCGACAGCGTTACGGGTTTGGCAACCGAGAGGATGTTCTCCACGAACCGGACGGCAGTTCGGGCGGTAATCCTCGGGCGAGCCGGCATTCGGGTCAGGATCGCGAACAGTTCGGCGATTGTATGGGAGGAGATCACCAAGTCGAATGCCCCTTGCTTGGCTGCATCCAGCCACTGAACGCTCGACCAATGCTTTGAATGCGAGGGGAGCACGGCAGCTACCAGGACCGAGGTGTCCATGAGCACTTTCATTGCAACGCCTGTTTCATCAAGTGCTGAATCCGCTCCTCGCGATGCTGCCGGACCGCATCCTCAATCGGCCCCTCGACGACGCCATCGTAAACCAGCACATTACCTTCCCAACGAGTAGGGGTCTGCTCGTGCTCGCCCGTTTCCTCGCGGACCGGCTTCGGCTCGTCGATCATCAACACCACACGATGTTCTCCAGGACTCACGTCCGAGGGCAACTGGAGCACCAGTTTCCGGTCCTCCGCAATCAACATGGTGGCTTCAATCGTGCGCATGACATGAACTCCTAGTTGTCAGTGGTCAGTCGTCAGTGGTCAGTCGGTTTATCATGGGACCAGTCCAATTCGCATCCATTGTTTTCGAGCAGTCCCCGCCACGGCTCGGTGGAACGATGTGTTCGACTTCGAAGGGGAAATTAAAAATCACTTCGGGGGCTCGGCAGTACTCACAGCGATGTCCCGCCCGAGCGGCCACGGACTGGTAACGTGGATTCATCCTCACAGCCCCTCGGCGATTGCCGACGCTCGCCTCGCCGTGGCCTCCAACTCGGCTGCGACCAGCGAGTCCAGTTCGGCCCGTTCCGCCTCCGATAACGACTCGCCGTGATCTCGGGCCGCACGCCACCGCTTCATCAACGTCTGAAGTCTTTGCTGTTGCTCGGCGGGGAAAAATCGATCTGGACGGAAACGCTGGACGATCACCAGTCCCTCCGACTCCATCTCCGGACACTCCGCAGCCAAAGCGTCGAGCGCTTGTCCAGCCGACAGGCCAACGGCAACGCGCGATCCTGAAACGGCTTGGTATTCCACTCGTCCGGCCGAACTTGCGACCGGCAAGATTGAAATCGTAGCCATGGCGATATCTTTCTGGTCACGTGACGCGTGGCTTTCAGACTGGCCGCGACTCGATGCTCCGTGATGACGTGTCAACCACGCTGCTGCAAAATCCGTTCGATCTCCGCCCAGGTACGGCGCATGGCGATCGCGTCGGTCAGTTCGTCCAACTTGTGGTCCGGCAGATCGCGGACACGATCCGCATCGGCTGCCGAGAACTCGGGAAAACCAGCCGACAACAGCCGGACTAAAGTGCCGATTCTGCCACATTTTTCACCGCGTTTCTCGCCGCGTTTCTCCAAGTGTTCAAGCAATGTCATGATGTGCTCCTTAACTGGCAGGAATTCGGCCTGAATCGACTGCAACGCCTGACGTACTTCGGCCTCCTGGTCCTTGTCCGTCACGCTCATCAAGTAGTATAACGCGCGACGCAGTTCCCGGCGAAGCCGGTCGGGAGAGAAATTCTGGCAGATGTCGCCAAGAATCGAGCGGAATCGCAACCACCCCATTGGACGGTCTTCTCCGACGGTCTTCTACATCGCCAGCGCCAATCGCCCGGCTTCTGTTCCCTTCAGGTCGCTTTCTTCCAATGCGCCCAATTCCACCATCATCATCTGGAAGTCGACCAGGTATGGCGTCAAAATCCGCCGCGCCGGCTCTGGCAGATCGTATTCGCTGGACAACGTGCGAGGCCGGTTCCATGTGCCGCTTTGCAGCAGCACGACCGTCAGGATGCTCGTCCGACACGAAGCTTGCCGTCTCCAGACGCAACGTTCGCCAATCGAACAGGTCGCACACCTCGTCCGGCAGGTATCCGCGAAAGAAGCCACGGGCCTGCGAAATCTCCCGGAAGACGCTCTTCGCGTACGCGTCGTGAGGATTTGAGATGGGCTCGGGTCCGGCATCTTGAGCGGGCATGGGAAATCGCCTGTGATCACAAAACGAACGCAGAATGCACCAATCCAACGCGGACTCAAGGCCCGCAATCCGAAATGCTACTGACAATCGGACAATCGAACAACCATGAATCACACGAACTTCCGGCTGTTGTTGCGCCACAGAGCTGGATGGAAAGGCGCGGCGGGCGGCGACAAGACCTCGCTACTGCCCGGCCCGGCTGCCAAGCACGGCAACCTGCCGCTGTTCCATCGTCGCCTACGTCGTATGTTTCCCCAAACAGCGTGGTCGAATTGAGTTCAATGTCCAGACGAACCCTGGGCATGACGTCGTTGGTCGGCATGGCCACCATGTGACTGGTTGGCACCGATGTCCGGCAGTCCCAGATCGCGGCGGACGCGATTGGCCTGTTCGACACTGATGTGGTAAATGGTCACCGTATAGCCGACCGTTGTGACGGGCTGGAAACGCAGGAAGTACTCGTACCGGCCGTGCCGTGCGCGCAGTTGGTGCACGAAGACGGCGTACCAGCCGGACAGTGGTCCGGTTTTCTCGCGCGGCGCGGGTGGGCTGCCGTCCCGCGGCGGGCCCACAGGTACCGGAATCGGCGGGATGCGGATGTCCGCCGCGTCCAACATCCAGTCGGGGAACTGATGGGCCACGGCAATCGGTTGAACATGCGGATGACGATCCAGCCAACGTTTCAGCAGCAACAGGTCCTGCCCCCAGTCGATGTTGCTGTCCAGCAGCCAGAGGAAACATGGGCAACACGTAACGCATGGGATGCTCATGCTGATCCAAGACGAGATTACCGAGCCGTCGCGGAGCTAGGCGACCGCCGGGAACTGCCCTTCGAACCGCTATACATCGGCCGTGCCTGGGACCGTCGCGTAGAACTCGATGTGATTGCCATCAGCCACGGCGAGCGGGTGGTGCTCGAGGGTGAATGCAAATGGCAGGCATCGAAAATGGGGCCTGGCGACCTGACCAGCCTGCGCCAACGAACGGAAGCCCTGAAATGGCCCGGACTTCCAACGGATCTCGTAGTCCTCGTTCATGTGGAAGATCGCCTGCCGGGCATTTCCACGATTCAGCGCATGGTAAATCGAACCAGCCTCCCCCACATGCGCCAGGAACTCCGCGAATCGCGTAAACCAGATCTGACTCCAGCTTCCACTGCGGGGATGGGCAACCGGCCCCACAGGGTTCCGGCGAACCGGTTGCCGGGGCGTGGGATGGAACCGGGCGGGGAAGCGCCCGGCGAGTCCCGCAGGGTCGGACTGATGAACCGCAACTCGTCCAGCCTGGCCCCCGTGCCTTCGAACCCGTAGCCGAGGTTGATCACGTACACGGCCAGGACGATCATCGTCAGTCCGTGAGTTTAGCACAGCCCCACTTGCAGGGGTAGCCTCCCCCACGTGTGCCAGGAACTGCGCGAATCGAGTACACCAGATCTGACGCCAGCTTCCACTCGATTAGGATTCGCGTGACCGCAGACGCTGTTGCAGATCCGCCAGGATCGCGGAAAGATCGCCGATCGCTAGATTGCGCAGACTTGCGGTAGGAGTCAACTCGTCGCCGAGAAGCTCTTGCAACAATTGAATCTTCCCTACCGTTTCACCTTTTTCCATGCCTTCTTCCATGCCCTTTTGTCGAGCGCTATCCAATCCCCACTGATAGTCGCGCTGTGCTTTCCCATCGCGTAGCACGATTTGAACAGCTCGATCGTAAAGTCGTACAGGCCCGG